>PKYK01000024.1 GCA_003133665.1 Acidimicrobiaceae bacterium
GAGTGCGGCGCCATGAACGAGTTCCTCGCGGCCTCACCCCAGGCTCAGGTGGCTCACGGCGGTCTCGGCTGCATGGTCTCGCTCAACGAGATGGCCGACCGGCCGCCTCGTCCCTTGTCCGACGGCGAGATCATCGAGCTGCGTGCCCGTGGTCTCCTCGTAGAGGACCCTCGCCTCCCAGCCGTGCGGGACGTGGGGCGTGTCGATGTGACGCACACGCTTGGCACCCAGCTCGATGATCTCGCCGTCGGACAAGGGACGAGGCGGCCGGTCGGCCATCTCGTTGAGCGAGACCATGCAGCCGAGACCGCCGTGAGCCACCTGAGCCTGGGGTGAGGCCGCGAGGAACTCGTTCATGGCGCCGCACTCGTCGGATTCGACGTGTCCAAAGGCGATCCACCGCAGGCGACTCACCGGCATGACCCGCTCAATGGCCTCGCACACCGAGGGGAACATCGAACGGTGGCCGGTGTGAAACAGGAGCGGCTCGTCGTCGTCGAGGAGGAACTGGTTGAAGGTGAATCCGGTCGGCCCGATCTGGGGTACGAACGTGGACAGTCGATAGATCCCCGTGGCGATCTCGTCGAGCGTGGTGGTCATGATTGCTCTCCTCTTGTAAGGGTTGTGCGCTGGTGGTTCTCGGTTGGTGGAAGTGTCGGTTGGCAGTGGGCGAGGAACATGTCAATCGACTCGTCGATGAGAAGGAGCCATCGATCACCGCCGGGATCGTTGGAGATCTGTTGGTCCACCAATCCGGTCAACAATGCGGTGAACAGGTCGAGGTGGCGCGCAGCGGTGACGCCGCACCGAGCGAGGCGCCCGCGGGTGCCCTCCAGGGCCACGACGGCGGGCACGTACGACTCAGCGGAAGGCTCGAACCCGGGAAGCGTTCGTTGGAACAGCAGCTGGTACCGAGCGGCGTTGCCGATGCAGAACGCCACGAACCTGTTCACCCCCTCGGTCAGAACTTCGCGAGCGTCCTTCGAGTCATATGGCTCGGCCATCCGTTCGGCGAACGTCGTCGCCGCCTCGGCGAACATCGCGTCATAGATTGCGTTCTTCGAATCGAAGTAGGCGTAGATGGTCGGCGCCGTGATCCCCACCCGACGGGCGAGGCCGCGAAGCGACAGCCCCGCCAGGCCCTCCTCGTTCACCGCGTCCCACGCGCCATCCAGAATCGCCCGGCGAGCCGAATTGCGCCGGGCCTCACGCCAATCGGTCGATTGCGGAATTTTTAACATTGCTCGTGATAGTAACACGCTGTATAAATATCGGCTAGGGTCGGGAGAGTTTCGGAAGATGACGGGGAGCGGCAATGGCGAGTGCACGACGCGGTGAGGTTCGGGTCCACATCGACGCCCCACCGGGCCGAGTGTGGTCGCTTCTGGCGTACCCCGAGCGAATGGGCGAATGGAGTCCCGAGTGCTACCGCGTGCAGTGGCTCAACGGGGCGACGTCACCGGCGACGCCGGGGACTCGCTTCAAGGGGTTCAACAAGTTCGGCCTGATCCGTTGGTCCATGACCTGCGAGGTGAAAACCGTCGAGCCTGGGCGAGCACTGGTGTTTTCGACATTCCGTGGACAGCGCGAGTGCGTTCGCTGGCGCTACCAGTTGGCACCGGCCAACGGTGGCACCGACGTCATCGAGTCGTTCGAAGTCATATGGATGCCTCTCGATGCGCGAATCTTCGAGGACTTCTTGATGCGAGACCGGGACCGCCGCCGCAAACAGGCGATGCGAACGACCTTGGAGCGCATCGGGGCCGCCGCGCAGTCCGGGCTGGCGTCGACGCCGGATCCAGATTCCTGATTACGAAGGATCCCGCGCACCCACACCCGCCGCGTTGACCACCTACTTCAGATAGAGATTACCGTCGGGGCCCTGGGTCACGGTCAGCTTCGCCAATCCGTGAGGCGCGGGACCGTTCATGACCGCCCCCGAGTTCAGTTCAAACTGTGATCCGTGACACGGGCACGCCAGCACGTGGTTGGCGGCATAGTAGTTGACGGTGCAGCCGGCGTGGGGACAAACGGCGTCATAGGCCACGAACTGGCCGGCCGAGGGTTGCACGATGATGCCCGGATCGCCGGTGGTGGGAATGGTGAATGTCGCGGCATTGCCCACGGGAACATCCTTCGCCGGCCCGAGCAACGTGCCGGACGCATGCCCCTTGGGCGCCGTTGTCGTCGTGGCACCCGACTGGCCCGGGGTTGTCGTGGTCGCGCCACCCGAGGAGAGTTGTCCGGCGGCCACCGGCGCCTTGGCACCGCCGATCATGCGACCGACGGCGGCGGTGGCGCCGCCAAAGATCGCCGCGGACGTTCCCACCATCGCGGCCGCGGCACCGCCGAGCACCAGGGCCCGGCGGTCGACCGAGTCAATCGCGACGCGCGTCACCAGCGGCGCGCGGTCGCCCAGCAGCACCGGGCAGACCGACGCCTCACACCGCAGACCTTCACGGGCCGAACAGCGGCCCCGGTTGAAGTGACCGCAGAGGCTCTGCACCTTGACAAAGGGGATCGCCACCACTTCGGGGGCGGGTCCGCCTTCCATCTGCGCCGAGCGCTTCGCGACCCATCCGTCGATCGACAGTCGCGACCCGCTGCCCGCGAGGAGCAAGGGCAGCCACGCGAAGAAGAAGACGATGTCCGCACCGGTGTAGAACGGCGAGGCGTGGAAGCTCACCGTCAGGAACAAGCTGAGCGACAGCACCGCTCCCCCGATGGCCGCCACTCGCATCCACAGTCCGAGGAGAGCGCCCACGCCAATGGCGATCTCCGCCAGAGAGATCACGATGCCGATCGGCTTGGCGAACTGGACCAGGTGGCCGATCAGGAGATGAATCGGACTCCGTCGGGCCGATGCGATGAGCTGGGCCTGAATGGAGTTCGGGCTCGCTGAATTGAAGAAGTTGGGATTCGCCAGCTTCTGGAGTCCGGCAAAGAGGAATGTCCCGCCGAGAAAGAAGCGCAGGGGAAGCAGCGCCCACTCGGCCAGAGTCCAGGCGCGAACCGGGGCGTTGAGGGGAAGTCGCCGTTCGGGTCGGCGGGCGTGACGAACCGGACGGGTCGAAGGCATTCCACCATGCTGTCACACCGGTCCGGACCGAGATCGGTCGCCGATGCCCTCCTTACTCAATATTTATCTACCATCATGGTGAAGTGATCAGCGCCTCAATTGTCTCTTTTGTCCTCCACGAGATCCAGCGCCTACCCGGCGGCCTCGTCTACGGCCTCGTCGGCCTGTTGGTCTTCGGTGAGGCCGCGCTCTTCATTGGCTTCGTACTTCCTGGTGAGACGTCGGTGATAATCGCCGGCGTCGTCGCGAGCCAGGGCCACGTGAACATCGGGGCGCTCTGCGTGCTCGTCGTGGTCGCCGCCGTGGTGGGCGACTCGGTCGGGTACGCCGTGGGCAGCCGCTACGGCGAACGCCTCCTCCAGATCCCCGTCGTGCGAAACCGTCGCGCGAGCATCGATCGCGCCCTCGCGGGCCTGCAACGGCGCGGCCCGGTGTACGTCTTCGTGGGGCGTTTCACGGCCTTCCTGCGAGCGGTCATGCCCGGTCTCGCCGGGATGAGCAAGATGCACTACCGCCGCTTCCTCATCGCCAACGCTCTCGGTGGCCTGATTTGGGGCGTCAGCTTCACGTTGCTCGGTTACTTCGCCGGCAGCGCGCTCACCAGAATCGAGAAGTACGCGAGCTGGCTCGGACTCACTCTGCTCATCTTGATGATCGGCGCCTTCGTGACCTTCCATTTCTTGCGAAAGCGCCGTGAGGCGTCGGGCGAAAAGGAACTGACCGAAACTGCGAACGACGACGGCGATTCAGCTCAGCACACGGAGTAGGTCTGGCGACGCAACAACCGACCAGACGTCGCCGTGCTTGGCCAGGAGTCCCGCCGGTGCGCTCGTCGGACCGGCCCCCTTCACGAGCGAGCGCAGGTAGACCTCGTCGCAGTTCGCAACGCTCGCACGTTGTTGGGCGATCACTTCTGGCGCCAGGTCCAACGCGATCGTGTGCGTCACCCCCACCATCCGAGGTCCGACCTCCGGGTCGCTGCGCAGTCTCTCGACGATCTGGTCAATCTGACGGTGCGCGCTGGCCGCGTCGGCAGTGGCGTCGCGCCGCCAGGGCGGTGCCGACTCGAGCAGGAATCCGCGCGTCACCAGTCCGATCGGGTCAGTGAACGCGACCACCCCGGTCACGTCGTCGCCGAGCTCGGTCACCACGCGCGTCGCGTGGGTCACGACGTGCGGCACGACCCACGGCAAGAGCCACGCCTCAAGACCTAACCACGAAGGCCACGCGGCGTCGCACAGCGCCACGGTGACATCGAGGCCGAGGGACCGCGCGTAACGGATCACCTGCGCGTAACGCGCAAGTGCGTCGGGGTCCACGACGCCACGACGGGGTTCGACGCGAGCCCACTCGATGGTGAGGCGCACGCCGTCGAGTCCTAGTGACGGCACGACATCGAGCACTCGCTCGTAGTCACGCCACAGACTCTCGGCTTCGCCGGGTCCCGCGTGGCGTCCCAGCGCGATGGTCGGGGCGAAGCAGGTGGCCGGTTCGTAGGGCCGGTCAAAGCCGCCCTCCACTGCGTACCCTTCGAGGGTCGCCAAGACGCGAGGTCGGCCGGTCACTCCATCAGTTTCGCACGCCTGCTCCCGAGCAACTCCACTAGCGTTTCATCGGGTGCCCCTCGGGGCCGTCTGAAGGAGAACCATGGCCGACGAAGTACTGCGCGAGCGACGCGGACACATCGAACTACTGACGATCAATCGTCCCGAAGCGCGCAACGCGATCAATCGGGCGACCGCCATCGCATTGAGCGACGCCCTGGACGCCGCTGAGGTCGACGACGAGGTCTGGGTCGTCGTCCTGACGGGGGCGGGCGACAAGGCCTTCTCCGCCGGGATGGACCTCAAGGGGTTCGCGGCGGGAGAAGTGCCGATCACGGAGAAGGGCTTCGGCGGCCTCACCCTTCGCGAATTCGCCAAGCCCCTCATCGCCGCAGCGAACGGCTCGGCTCTCGCCGGCGGCTTCGAGATGATGATCAGCTGCGACATGGTGGTCGCGGCCGACCACGCCAAGTTCGGCATTCCCGAGGCGTCGCGCGGCCTGGTGGCCGGAGCGGGCGGACTCATCCGCCTGCCCAAGCGCATCCCACTCACCATCGCCTTCGAGATGGCCCTCACCGCTGAGCCGATTGACGCCGCGCGCGCCTACGAACTCGGGCTCGTCAACCACGTCGTGCCCGGTGACCAGGTGCTCGACGTCGCCATCGCACTGGCCGAGCGAATCGCGAAGAATGCGCCACTCGCGGTGCGCACGTCCAAGAGCGTGATGAGAAAGGCCACGGAGCTCTCCGAGGCCGAGGCGTGGCCGGTCAACAACGATGCTTTCGCCATGATTGGCCGAAGTGCCGACGCCCTCGAGGGTGCCGTGGCCTTCGCCGAGAAGCGTGAGCCGCACTGGCAGGGTAAATAGTGACCAGTCATTCCACTTTCGCGCTGGCCGGTCAACCCCACCTGGCAAGTCTGCTCACCGTCGTCCGACTGACCTTGCACATCCTGGCCGCCACTATCTGGGTCGGTGGGCAGTTGGTGGTGGCGGGACTACTGCCGACGGTGCGAGGCCTCGGCCAAGGGGCGCCGCAGAAGATCGCCCGCGCCTTCGGTCGTCTCAGCTGGCCCGCCTTTTGGCTGCTCGTGCTGACGGGCGTCTGGAACTATTTCGCCATCTCGCACCAGACCGCGACGAGCAGTTGGAACGCAGTCTTTGGCATCAAGATGGTGGCCGTCCTCGCAGCGGGACTCGGGGCCTACCTGCACACGAAGGCCTCGACGCCCAAGGCACGGGGCATCTACGCGGGCGTGGGCACGCTCGCGTCCATCGCGGCGCTGGTACTGGGCGTCGCCCTCGCCGGTTAGTGCAGGTGGTACACCACTGCTGAGGTGAGGGCCGCGACGATGACGACGGCGGGGAATGGCGCGCGCGCGAAGAGCGCCGCGAGCGCCGCCGCGAGACCGGCGAGCCGATGGTCAACGACCACGTGCGTCTTCAGCACCAGTCCCTGCGCCACGACGAGCGCGCTGAGCAACGAGATGGGAACGAGGGCGTTGATCCGCTGCAGTCGCGCGTTCGCGAGCCAACGTTCGGGTATCGAGTGTCCGAGCAGTTTGATGGCGAAGCACAGCGAACTCGTCGCCAGCACCACCGTCCACATGGCCCCCGAACTCATCGGGGTCGCCAGCCGACCACGAACGCAACGAGTGCGGTCGCGACGATGGGCAGGCCGGCGGGCAGCCAAGGGGTGACCAGCAGCGCGAATGCCATCGAGAGTGCGGCGACGACGCGCAGGAACGTGGTCTCGAGTCGCGGCCAGAGCAGTCCGAGAAACGCGGCCGGGACCGCGGCGTCGAGGCCCCACGACGCTGGATCGCCCAGGGCCCTGGCGCCGAGCGCACCGAGCAGCGTGAAGATGTTCCAGAAGAGATAGACGCCCGCCCCGGTCAGCCAGAATCCCGCGCGCATCGCGTCGGTTCCCCGCGGCGCTTGCGACAGCGCCACGCCGGTCGACTCGTCGATCGTGATCTGAGCGGCGCCGAGTCGCCGCAGTCCGCGCACGCGAAGCAGCGGCGCCATCTGGATGCCGTACAGCGCGTTGCGGCTGCCGAGCATGGTCGCCGCGGCGACGGCACTGAACGCAGCTCCCCCCGAACCGACGACTCCCACGGCGGCGAACTGGCTCGCACCGGTGAAGGTGAGGAGCGAGAAAAGGCAGCTTTGCAGCACCGAAAAGCCCGCGGCGACGCTGGCGGCGCCGAAGGCCACGCCGTAGGCGCCCACGGTCAGCGAGACACTCAGGGCGTCGCGGACCGTGGTGCGGGGTGGGGGCGCCATTACTTCATTCTGGCGTACCGGGTCAGGGAGCGGCTCGACGGGCCCGCCGTTTTGGTCCTAGTCCGGCGGCACTACTGTGGATGTAGGCACGTCAAAGGAGAAGACCGTGTTCTTAGGCGAAATTTTTGGACCAGACCTGCTGATCGTCGTGATCGTGGTCGCGGTACTGGTCTTTGGCGGGGCGGCGATCCCCAAGCTGGCTCGCAACTTGGGATCAGCCAAGACCGAATTCGAAAAGGGTCTGAAGTCGGCGAAGGCCAAGGATGAGTCGGCGACGAACGCCACCGACGTTACCGAAGCAAAGGCGCCCGAGACCGAGAAGTAGCACTCCGGTGGACGTCATCGAGCTCGCCGATCGCCTCTGGCGAGGCGAGGTCACGACCACCGAGTTCCATCCCGTCGTGTTCAGTGGCGACCTCGCGGAGATTACCGACGGTGTCGCGTTCCTGCCGACGTTCGGCAACTGCTCGGCCTTCACCACCGACGACGGCGTCTTCATGGTCGACACCGGATCGAGTTTCACCGCCCCCAAGATGCACGCCGAACTTCGGCGGTGGACGTCGGCCCCTCTCAACACCGCGGTCTTCTCGCACGGCCACGTTGATCACGTCTTTGGCGTAGGCATCTTCGAAGAGGAGGCCGCCGCCCAGGGGTGGGCGCGTCCGCGCGTCGTGGCCCACGAGCACCTCCCGCGGCGTTTCGACCGCTACCTCTTGACGGCCGGCTACAACCAGATCATCAATCGACGCCAGTTCGGCGTCAAGGACCTGATGTGGCCAACCGACTACCGCTACCCCGACGAGACCTACGTGCACGAACACACCATGACCGTGGGCTCGCTCGAAATCCACCTGCGCCACGAGAAGGGTGAGACCGACGACGCGACGGTGACGTGGCTCCCCTCCAAGAGAGTCCTCTGCACCGGCGACCTCTTCGTGTGGTCGAGTCCCAACGCGGGCAATCCCCAGAAGGTCCAGCGCCACCCGCGCGAGTGGGCCCAGGCCCTTCGTCGCATGGCCCGACTCGACGCGGAGTTCCTGCTGCCGGGCCACGGCATGCCGATCATCGGCGCCGACCGAATTCAACAGGCTCTCACCGAGACCGCCGAGTACCTCGAGAGCATCGTCGACCAGACCCTGGCGCTCATGAACGAGGGCGCGCGGCTCGCCGACGTGCTCAGTTCGGTCGAACCGCCGCGCCACCTCGCCGGCCGGGCATTCCTCCAGCCCGTGTACGACGAACCCGAGTTCATCGTGCGCAACATCTGGCGACTCTACGGTGGGTGGTGGGACGGCAACCCCGCCACCTTGAAGCCGGCGAACGACCGTCGCGTCGCTGCCGAACTGGCCGAACTGGTGGGTGGGTCCACCCGACTGGCCGAGCGCGCCGAGGCACTCGCCGGGGAAGGTTCGGATCAGTCGCTGCGTCTCGCGGGCCACCTGATTGAACTGGCCTGGCTGGCGACACCCGACGATTCCGGTATCCAGAGCGCTCGACAGCGCATCTTCAGCGCCCGGGCTGAGGCCGCGACCTCGACGATGGCCCGGGGAGTCTTCCGGTGGGCGGCGCGTGAGAGTTCCGGTCAAGAGTTCTGACCACGCCACTATTCCTAGTGACGATAAGGGTTTTCACATCTTTTGCCGGTCTTGACCCCCACGAAAGTGAGTAGTGTCGTGACGTGGAAATCCCCACCCTGCCCCCTCAGGGTGTGACAGCTCATACTCGTCGCTGGCGTCGCGTATGTAAAGCCGTTGCACTCCCCCTGGCCGCACTGGCCCTCTCCGGCTGCACCGTTCCGTCGTTTGGCGCGAGCGAAGGTGTCACGTCGACGTCGCGCTCGACGTACCACCTGTGGCAAGGCTTCTCGGTCGGCGCCGCCATCATCGGCACCTTCGTGTTGTTGCTCATGCTGTGGGCCGTCGTGCGCTACCGGCGCAAGGGCGACAACATCCCTGAGCAGTCGCAGTACCACCTGCCGCTCGAGCTGCTCTACACCATCGTCCCGATCCTCATCGTCTTTGGCCTCTTCGCCGCGACGATCGTCGTCGAGAACAAGGTCGTCGCGAACCCCACCACCAGCGTCACCATCGACGTGAACGCGTTCCAGTGGGGTTGGAAGTTCACCTACCCCGGCAGCTCTGCGGTCGTCGTCGGTCAGACCACCCAAGACCCCGTCATGGTGATGCCGGTGAACACCGACGTCCATATCAACCTGACGTCGACCGACGTCATCCACGGCTTCTACGTGAAGGAGTTCAACTTCTCGCGTTACGCGTTGCCCGGCGTGAAGAACCAGTTCACGTTCCACGCGGTGAGTACCGGCACCTACTTCGGCCAGTGCACCCAGCTGTGCGGCCTGTACCACTCGTTGATGTACTTCAAGGTCAAGGTCGTCACGCCGAGCCAGTACGCCAGTTGGCTGGCCACCTTCAACAACGCCTCGAGCGCCAGCGCCGCCTCCGCGGCCCAGACCGCCCAGCAGACCCAGAACGCCACCCACGTACCGTCAAAGACAACCGCCAGTTCGGGAGCCAACTAAATGACTGACGTCCTAGAACACCCGATTGAGACTCCGAGTCACGGACACGAGGAGCACCACGGTCCCTCGGGAATCCTGAAGTGGCTGACGACGACCGACCACAAGATCATCGGCCTCTCCTACACGGTGACGTCGGTGCTGATGCTCGTGATCGGTGGCCTCTTCGCCGAGATCATTCGGGCCCAACTCTCGACGCCGAACGGCTCACTGGTCTCGCTGTCGCAGTACAACGAGCTCTTCACCATGCACGGCTCAGTGATGATCTACCTCTTCGCGGGTCCCTTCGCCTTCGGTGGTCTCGCCAACATCATCGTGCCGATCCAGATTGGGGCGCCCGACATGGCCTTTCCCCGACTCAACGCACTCTCCTACTGGCTGTACCTCACCGGATCGATCACGATGTTGGCCGGGTTCTTCACCGCTGGCGGCGCGGCGAACTTCGGCTGGGTCGCCTACGCACCCCTGTCGAACTCGATCAACACGCCCGGGGCCGGCGCCGACCTGTGGATCGGCGGGCTCTTGCTCACTGGATTCTCGGCGATCTTCACCGGCGTCAATCTCTGTGCGACCATCTTCTACCTACGTGCCCCGGGGATGACGATGTTCCGCATGCCCATCTTCACGTGGAACATGTTGGTGACCGGGATCCTGATCCTGTTGGCCTTCCCGGTGCTAACCGCGGGGCTCATCATGCTCTACTGCGACCGGCACTTCGGTACGCATATCTATTCGGTGGCCGGAGGTGGGGTGCCCGTGCTGTGGCAGCACATCTTCTGGTTCTGGGGGCATCCCGAGGTGTACATCCTGGCCCTGCCGTTCTTTGGCATGGTGACCGATATCATCCCCGTCTTCTCGCGCAAGCCGGTCTTTGGCTACAAGGGGATGGTCTTCGCCACCCTCTCGATCGCGGCGCTGTCGCTCGGGGTGTGGGCCCACCACATGTTCACGACCGGCGTCGTGCTCCTGCCGTTCTTCTCCATCATGAGCCTCTTGATCGCGGTGCCGACCGGCATCAAGATCTTCAACTGGATCGGCACGATGTGGCGAGGAGAGATCTGGTTCTCCACCGCCATGCTGATGGCCCTGGGCTTCGTGGTCACGTTCCTCATCGGCGGTCTCACCGGTATCTACCTCGCCAGCCCGCCCCTCGACTTCTTCACCCACGACACGTACTTCGTGGTGGCGCACTTCCACTCGGTGGTCATGGCGCTCGTGCTGGCGGGAATGGCCGGCCTCTACTACTGGGGTCCCAAGATCACCGGTTACCTGCTGAACGAGAAGATCGGCAAACTGCAGTTCTGGTTCCTGTTCCTCGGTACCCAGGTCTTCACACTCCCGCTCTACCTCCTCGGGCTCGAGGGTATGCCTCGAAGAATGGCCATCTATCCGCACGACCCGCAGTGGAAGATGCTGAACGACTTGAGTTCCCTCGGCGCGGCGATGATCGGCATCTCAACGCTGCTGTTCGTTGTCAATGTGGCAGTCAGCTGGAAGAAGCACCCGGCCGGCGACAACCCCTGGGACGGGCACACGCTCGAGTGGTTCACCACCTCACCGCCCCCGCACCACAACTTCTACCGCCTCCCCCAGATCCGCTCCGAGCGTCCGACGTGGGACTACAACCACCCGGGCCACCAGGCGCTGGCCCACGGCAAGCACGCTCCAGCGGTTCCCGCCGAGAAGGTGTCGACGTCATGAAGGTAGAAGCGAAAATGCTGCTCGGCCTCGGGCTCTTCTTCGGCGTGATGTGCGCCGTCTACTGGAACTGGAGCCTGGAGAACGCCGGAGGCGTCATGATGTTCGCCGGCATGCTGCTCTGCTTCTTGCCTGGAAGCTACTACTACTTCTGGAGCCGTCGCATGAAGATGCGCCCCGAAGATGATCCGAACGCGACCCAGGCGTCGGGCGCCGGTGTCGTGGGTTCCTTCCCCGGAACGTCAATCTGGCCCTTCACCCTCGCCATGGGCGCCTTCTTCATCGTGCTCGCCCTGGTCTTTGGCGTCTGGTTCCTGATTCCGGGACTCGGACTCGTGGTCTGGGCGATGCTCGGCGGCACCGCCGAGGGACGCCGCGGCGGCAAGGTCTAGTCACCCTCAACGCGAGGCGACCTGTGTCGCCCCCGTTGCTCCACGCGCACGCTCGTCGCGTTAGCACGCTGCCCGACATCACGCGCTAACGCCGTCTCGCCTCGCCACGGGTACCCTCTACGGGTGCTCGAACGCTGGATTCGGTTGGTAATCAGGTGGCGCGTTGCCGTCGTCGCCGGCTGGATCGTCGTCCTCTTGTTGGGTGGCCTCGCCTCGATGAGACTTCCGGCTCTGCTGTCGACGTCGCTCACGGTGCCTGGATCGGACTCGGCGCGCGCCAACGTCGTGCTGGTGCGCGACTTCCACGAGAACATCGAGGGGACCTTCAGCGTGGTTGTCCCGTTCCGTCGCGCCACCCCGGCCCAGATCGGCGACCTCGAGCGTCGCGTGGCGGCCGCGGCCCGCGTCGTGCCGACTGCCCGGGTCACCCAGGAACGGGCCATTCTGGGCCTGCTCTACGTCAATCTGCAGACCTCCATGCCCCTCAACCACGCCTCGACCCACACCGACGCCCTCCGTCGGGCGTTACGCGCCGAGGGCGTGCCCGGAGCCCTCGTGACCGGGCCGCCGGCGCTCGAGGCTGACCTGACCCCGATCCTCAACAGCGACCTCCACCGGGGCGAGGTCCTCGCCGTGGCGCTGGCCCTCGCGCTGCTGGTCGCGGTTCTCGGTCTCTGCTGGGCGCTCCTCATCCCCTTCGTGGTCGCGGCCGGCTCGGTCGCCGCCGCGCTCGTCATCGTCTACCTGCTGGCCCAACGATTCCTGATGGTGCTCTACATCCCCAACATCGTCGCACTCATCGGGCTCGGTCTGGCGATCGACTACTCGCTGCTCATCGTGCACCGCCTCCGCCAGGAGATCCGCGAGGGCGGCGGCGGCGACGTGGGTGAGGCGATCGTGCGGACCATGTCCTCGGCCGGCCGCACGGTGGTCTTCTCCGGGCTGGCCGTGGGCATCGGACTCGCCACGCTCCTGCTCGTGCCCGTCCCGTTCGTCCGGTCGCTCGGTGCCGCGGGGCTCACGGTTCCCGTCGTCGCCCTCGGCGCCGCCCTGACGCTCCAACCGGCGCTCCTCTCGCTGATCGGTCGCCGGGGGGTCAGCCCCGTCGGGTTCCGTGGCCTCCTGGCCGGGCGCGACATTCTCGGCGGGGCCTGGGCTCGCATCGCCCGCCCGGTCCTGCGCCGCCCGGTCCTCGTCCTCGTCGCGTCGGCCCTGGCCCTGTCGGCCCTTGGCGCCTCGGTCTTCTGGCTCCAGTTGACCCCTGGCTCGCTCACGGCGATCCCCCAGCAGGTCGAGTCGGCGCGCGCCCTCCAGCTCGTCAGCGCCAGGGTGGGGTCCGCGGTGATCACGCCGATCGAGATCGTGATCGACGCCGGTGCGTCCAAGCGCGTCGACTCACCGGCCTACGCCGCGAAGCGGCTGCTGCTCGCCAAGGCGGTCCTCGCCGACCCGGGCGTCTTCGCCGTGGCCGTTGACAACAAGCCGCCCTTCGTCGACGGCACTGGGCGCTTCGCCAGGATCCTCGTCGTCAGCCACCGGTACTACGGTGACGAGACGACCCAACGGTTGGTGCACCGGCTGCGTGATCGCGTCATCCCCTCGGTGCGGTTCCCGTCGGGTACCACGGTCCTGGTGGGCGGGGCGGCGGCCCAAGGGGTGGACTTCCTCTCGGCCGTCTACGGGACGCTCCCGTGGATCGTCCTGCTGGCGCTCTCCCTCGCCTACCTGGTGCTGGTGCGCGCGTTCCGCTCCCTCCTCCTCGCGCTCGTCGCGGTGCTACTCGACCTGCTCTCGGTGGGCGTGACCTACGGACTCCTCGTGGTGGTCTTCCGCTTCGGCGTCGGGTCCGCGCTGCTCGGTACGTACCACGTGAGTCAGATCGAGGGCTGGGTCCCGATCTTCGTCTTCGCCGTGCTCTTCGGTCTCTCCTCGGACTACGAGGTCTTCATCGTCACGCGGATGCGCGAGTCGTGGGACCGGGGCGCGGGGACGCGCCAGGCCATCACCGACGGGCTCGCCCACACCGGCGGCGTCGTGACGGCGGCCGCGGTGATCCTGGTGGGCGCCCTGAGCGGACTCGTCTTCGGGCACATCGCCGGGCTCCAGGAGCTGGGCGTGGGACTGGCCCTCGGGGTCCTGATCGACGCCACGGTGATCCGCGGTCTCGTGCTGCCCAGCGTGATGGCCCTCATGGGGCGCTGGAACTGGTGGCTCCCGGCGCCGGTCGCGAGGGTCCTCATGACGAAGGCCTCCCCCCTCGCGGCGCGAGGGGGGAGGCCGTAGGTCGACCAACGAGAGCGGGACTACTTGACGACCGTGATCGCGAAGTGCATGCTCGGCACCTGGTAGCCGAGCGCCAGGCCCGGGTAGTCGACGCCGGACGAGAGGTCCGGGACCATGCCGTAGGGCGTGTTCGCGAACGACGGCGACAGCGAGTACAGCATCGGGTACAGGTCGATAATGTGCGTCCCCGGGGCGCCGGTCGCCCTCAGGTGGACGACCATGTAGCCGTTCGAGTTGAAGCCGCAGCTGTAGCCGATGTAACTGTTGTCGTAGTCCACGCCAAGGGTGTTATCGAGTTGGGTCCAGCCGACGCCCTTAATGCTGATCGTGAACTCCTGGCCCTGCTTGAAGGTGTGCGAGCCGACGCCCGACTGGCCGGCGGCGAGCGCGGCGGCGGTGTCGGTGTCATTCGCCGTGGCGAGGCCCTGGCTGATCACCTTGCCCGCCTTGTTGTAGAACGGGACGATACTCTCCTTCACGTAGAACGGGACCTGCGCCTCCACGGTGCTGCCCTTCAGCACCTGCACGACGTGCCAGCCGCCCAGGTTGTCGGGGATGGTGATCTGCTGGTTGGCGATCGAGCCGTTGGCGACCGTCACGGTGCCGAGCGGGACGGTCGTGAACGCCCAGCAGGTGCTCGCGCAGTTCACCCGGTTGCCGACGACCGTCGACCAGACCAGGGTCGCGGGGCCGCTGAACGAGAGCCCGGTCACGTTCACGCTGGCCGTGGTGAGGACCTGGCCGCTCGTGGGCGCGATGGTTGCCTGGGCGCTGCTCGCCGGGTCGAGGTTGGCCGCCGAGAGGGTGGTCACCTCGCTCACCGTCGGCGTCACCTGGGCCGGCCAGGTGATGGATGACGCGGCCGGTCCCTTGTCCCGCGTGACCCTGAACTTCACCGTGCCGCCGTTGGTGTAGGGGATCGGCGACTGGATGACGTTCAAGTACATGTAGCTGATGGCGTTGCCGACCTGGATGAAGTGGTTACCCACCGGCCCGGCCGCACGGATCGTGACGCTCGCGGTGCCGCGGGTCCACTGCGCCTGCATCTCACCGGTGTAGTGGTTGTCCCACAGGACCTCGGCGCCGCCCGTGTACAGGCTGGCCCCCATCGAGGTGTAGGTGATGGTGATTGGCGTGCCGATCGGGCCGCTCGTCGGGGCGACCTTCAGGATGCGCAGCATCTCGAAGCCGGCGTGGCCCGCAGCCGCGCCGTTCACGACCGCGTAGATGTCGTGGATGCCACCGAAGTCGGCCGGCGACGTCGTCGGGAAAGTGAAACTGCCGCTCGAGTCCGTGGTCACGGTGGTCATGACCACGTTGGACTTCGAGTACGAGGTACCGAGGTAGTTGACCGTGTTGGGCTCCACGTCGGCGAGCCACGTGGCGCTCGACGTGCCCCAGGTCAGTTCGACGCTCGTTTTCGCCGGCAGCCCGGTGCCCGAGACGGTGATCGGGGTACCCTCGACGCCCTGGCTCGGAGAGACCACGAGGGCCCCCGACGCGGTGACGGGGATGGTGAAGGCCGCGGCCTTCGTCCCGGTGAAGGGAAGCGCGGGCACGCCCGGAAGGCCGCTCGGCGCGGTGAGCGTGATCGTGTTCGCGGGCATCGTGTCGGCGCTGCTGGCCGAGGCGACGAGCGCCACCGGGATCATCGACGCCACCATGACGCGGGCGAGGCGAGTCCGCAAGACTCTGGTTAAGTGCCTCTGTTCCATCATGTTCCTTTCATGCTGCTTCGTCTCGGTCGCTCGTTGGGACCTTGGTCGTGGACTTTGTACCCTGACTATCGCTCAGGCGTTCCCAAGCCCGAGCGGGCGATCCTCTGAACCGCTCGCTCGGGCTTGTGCGTACTGCGATCTTCCTACTTCCTACTCAACTCAGGCGGCTGGGACGGCGTTGAGGGTCGCCGACGAGCTGACGTTGAAGTTGGGGGTGAAGGTTCCCGTGGCGCCCGCGACTGCCGGGGTCACGACGACCGTCTTCAAGTACTTCACTGCGGTGTAGACCCGCTTGCCGTTCACGATCACGGTCTTGCCCTTCTTCTTCAACAGCACCCACTTAACCGCCGGGACCTTCTTGATGACCGCCGGGACGGCGATCGTCTTGAAGGTGACGGTGTAGGGGATCAGACCGAGCGTGCTGTAGTTCGTTCCACCCGTGGGCAGCGGGGCGGTCCAGAATGCGGCACCGATGCCACCCGGCTGCGATGACGCCCCGTGGTTGGCGAAACTCATGGTCAGCGGGGTCGCGACGCCCTGAATGGTTACGGTCGCGCTGGACACGTTCGTTGGGGTCAGCGCAACGCCATTCACGTCGTAGCCGAAGGCGCGAAACACGATGGTCTGGCCGACGAGGAACTCGTTGGTGATCTGGCACCCGCCGTAAACGGGCTTGATCGCGACGCTGTAGTTACCGCTCGCCACGATGGTGTCGACGTAGAGCGGGATCGGCGAGACGGCGATCACGTTCTGGACGGGTACCGCGACCGCGACGCTGTAGGCCGCAGCGGTCGCCGTGGAGTAGTTCGCCGTGTCAGTCGGCGTCAACGTGGCGCCCAGCACGACGGTCCCTGCCGCGGTGGGACCCCAGGGGCAGGTCGCGACGAACGGACTCGCCGTCGTCGTGGCCACCGAGCTGCAACCGCTGATGGCCGTGCCGGCGGCCGTGAAGGCGACCGTGCCAGCCACGCTCGCGGTCGCGGTGATGGCGACCGGCGGCTGGCCGACGATGGCCTTGCCACCGCTAAGGGCGATCGTAGGGGTCGTTGTCGCGGCGGATGCGGCCGTGACCCCGATCGTCCCCACGCTCGCCAGGACCATGGCCCCGACTGCTATGGATGACAGAAATCTCTTCATTGTGGTATTCCCTCTCTTTGGTTGATGACTAACTCTTGACCGTCAGCGTGCCCGACAGGGTCGCTGTGAAGGCGTCGCTCTCGCTGGTTCCCGCGGAACTGTTGGAGACGGAGAAGGAGCCGGAGAACTTCAGGGTTCCCGACACGCCCTTCCACTTGCCCGAACCGCCGGTGACCTTGGCCACACCGATGACGGTCACCGTGGCCGGGGTCGACTGCGGGCCCGACTGGGTCCCTTCGGCGACCGACGCCGACGACTTCGTCTTGATGACGCTCAGCATCAACTTGCTACCGGCGCCCGCCAGGGTCCCGGCGCCCGAGAACGGATCGGTGTAGGCGATGTCGCCACCGGAGCCGCTGCCGGTCATGGTGCCGCCCGCCATGTACGTGGCGGCGCCCTTGCCCGACACGATGGTCCCGGTCACGGTGGAGGAGTTCCAGAGGAGTTTGATCGTCCCCCTGTAGGTGCCCTTGAAGGCCACCTTCTTCACCTTGACGACATGGGCCGTCGATACGTGGGAGGAGACCGCAGGCCCGGTGTTGGTGGCGGCGGAGGCAACCCCCGCCCCCATCAGCGACACGGCGCTTACGGTTCCGATTGCTAGGAATTTTCTGAATGTGCTCATGACGCCAATGTACGGGTGGTTTGAGGGCCGCCACTAGGGACTGAAGTCCTATTTATTAGATTTCGTGGTATCTGCCTCTGCTTTCGATAGACTATTCCTATGGTCACCGACGAAGGTCCGACACTCCACCAGTTG
Source organism: Acidimicrobiaceae bacterium (assembly GCA_003133665.1). Lineage (GTDB taxonomy): Bacteria > Actinomycetota > Acidimicrobiia > Acidimicrobiales > RAAP-2 > RAAP-2. Next base: position 17,432 of record PKYK01000024.1, read on the forward strand.
CGCTGTTTCGTGGCCGTCGCCGACGAGGGCCAGTTCACCTCGGCCGCCGAACGCCTGGGCCTCGCCCAGCCCTCGCTCAGCTCCCAGGTCGGACGCCTGGAACAGATCCTGGGCGTGGACCTCTTCCTGCGCGCGCACCGCCCCATCACCCTCACCGACGCCGGAAAGGCCCTCCTGCCCATCGCCCGGCGCGCCCTCGGATCGATCGACGACGTGGTGCGCGCCGTGGCGGAGGTGGCGGACCTGCGACGCGGACACGTGACGGTGGGCGCGACCCCGAGCCTCGGCGCCACGCTGCTGCCCCGGGTGCTGGCGCGCTTTCACGAGCACCACCCCGACATCACGCTCTCGGTGCTCGAGCGCCACTCGGACGACTTGGCCGAGCAACTCGAGAACGGGTCGCTCGACCTCGCGCTCGCCGTCATGCCCATGCGGCGCGGCTCGCTCGAGCACACCGTGCTCGCCATCGAGGAGTTGGTGGTCATGGTCCCGAGCGACCACCCTCTCGCCGCCCAGGACGAAGTCCACCTCGAACAGTTGCTCGACGTACCCCTCATCATGTTCCGCGAGGGCTACAACCTGCGTTCGGCGACGCTCGGCGCATTCGCGCGCGCGGGGTTCGTCCCGCGCGTCGCCCTCGACGGCGCCGAGATCGGCAGCGTGAACGCTTTCGTGCGGGCGGGCATCGGTGCGGCCCTGGTCCCGGGAATCGTGGCCGGATCCGACCCCGACGTCGTGGTGCGACCGCTGGTCTCGCCACGGGTCGAACGAACCATCGGGCTGGTGCGACCCTCTTCTCGCCCACCGTCGCGTTCGGCGGCCGCCCTGATCGAAGAGGTCACCGACTTCTTGGTCTCGGGCGAATGGCGCCACGAGGGAGCCGTGGGCTTCCGCTTGGCGCCCGGGGTCGGCGCGTGAGCCGTCGCACCGGCCAAGGGACCCCCGAGTCCTTGCCTAGTATGGTCATCGGCGCGAATTCAACGAGTGAGGAGTAGACGTGGCGGTTGTGGAGAGCTCGACGAAGGTAGTCCTAGGCGGGGTCCGGGGGGGGCCCGACGTTGCGACACTTCGAAAGGACCGCTGGTGGATCCAGCCAGTGGTCACCGTGTCGGTCCTCACGGCCTTCGTGATCTACTCCACCTGGGCCGCGTTCCAGAACAAGAACTACTACGTCGGCGCCAACGTGCACCGCGACCTCATCAGCCCCTTCTACTCACCCTGCCTCTCGAGCAGCTGCGTGCCGGGTTCGACGTCGGGATTCGTGCTGCACGGCTGGGCTCTGTCGCCCGCGCTGCTCATTCTGATCTTCCCGCTGGGATTCCGTCTCACGTGCTACTACTACCGGCGCAGCTACTACCGCGCCTTCTGGTGGTCGCCGCCGGCCTGCGCGGTCAGTGACGCGCACGGCTCGTACTCGGGCGAGACCAGGTTCCCGCTCATCATGCAGAACCTTCACCGTTACTTCTTCTACGCGGGATTGGCGTTCAACACCCTGTTGACCTACGACGCCATTCGCGCGTTCCGCCAGCCCGGCCTCGGCTGGGGGGTCACGATCGGCACGCTCGTGCTCTGCCTGAACGCGGTGCTGCTGTGGGCCTACTCAATCAGTTGTCACGCCTGTCGCCACCTCTGCGGTGGTCAGGTCAAGAGCTTCTCCGCCCACCCGTTGCGCTACCGCTTCTGGAAGTTCCTGACTCCACTGAACGCCAAGCACATGAACCTGGCGTGGGCCTCGCTGATCTTCGTGGCGCTCACCGACGTCTACGTGCGCCTCGTCGCCTCAGGCGCGCTGAGCGACTACAAACTCTTCTAGATCGAAGGAATCTCCGTGACCACCTCCCCATACGAACACCACGACTACGACGTACTCATCATCGGCGCCGGTGGCGCCGGTCTGCGCGCCGCCATCGAAGCCACCCAGCGCGGACTCAAGGTCGGCATCGTCACCAAGTCGCTGCTCGGCAAGGCCCACACGGTCATGGCCGAAGGCGGCATGGCGGCCGCCATGGGCAACGTCTACCCCGAGGACAACTGGATGGTCCACTTTCGCGACACCATGCGCGGCGGCAAGATGCTCAACAACTACCGCATGGCCGAACTGCACGCGAAGGAGGCTCCCGACCGCGTCCTCGAACTCGAGCAGTGGGGCGCACTGTTCGACCGGACCAAGGACGGCAAGATCCTCCAGCGTGACTTCGGTGGCCACCGGTACGCGCGTCTCGCGCACGTGGGCGACCGCACGGGCCTCGAACTGATTCGCACGCTCCAGCAGAAGGTCGTGTCAATGGGCACCGACGTCTTCATGGAGTGCAAGGTCCTGAAACTGGTCCACGACGACGCGGGGCGGATCGCCGGATGCGTCGCCTACTGGCGCCCCAACGGCGAGATCGTCACCTTCTCGGCCAAGGCCGTCATCCTGGCGACCGGTGGTGTGGGCAAGTCATGGAAATTCACCTCGAACTCGTGGGAGGGGACCGGCGACGGTCACGCCATGGCCCTGTGGGCCGGTGCCCGGCTCATCGACATGGAGTGCATCCAGTTCCACCCGACCGGCATGGTCTGGCCGCTCAGCGTGCGCGGGCTCCTCGTCACCGAAGGTGTTCGTGGCGACGGTGGCGTGCTGCGAAACTCCGAGGGCAAACGCTTCATGTTCAACTACGTCGCCGACATGTTCCGCGCCGAAACGGCGGAGTCGGAAGAAGAGGCCGACAAGTGGTACGACGACCACACCGCCGGTCGCCGTCCGCCCGAACTCCTGCCCCGCGATGAAGTGGCGCGCGCGATCAACACCGAGGTGAAGGCCGGCCGCGGCGGACCCCACGGCGGCGTCTACCTCGACATCGCGTCCCGCCGATCGGCCGAGTTCATTCGCCGACGTCTGCCCTCGATGTACCACCAGTTCATGGAACTGGCGGGCGTCGACATCACCCGCGAGGCCATGGAGATCGGCCCCACCTGCCACTACATCATGGGCGGCGTGCAGGTCGATGCCGACACCACGGCGACCTCGGTGCCCGGACTCTTCGCCGCGGGCGAAGTGGCCGCGGGACTGCACGGGGCCAACCGACTCGGCGGCAACTCGCTGAGCGACCTCATCGTCTTCGGCCGCCGCGCCGGGATGGGGGCCGCCGACTACGTCGAGAATGGTCACGCCGCCGAGGGTTTCGACATGGGCGAGGTCGAGGCTGCGGTCAAGGAGGCGATCGCCCCGTTCGATCGCACCAGCGGTGAGAATCCCTACGACATCCAGCGTGACCTGCAAGAGATGATGCAGACCAACGTCGGAATCATCCGCACCGCCAGCGAGATCGACGAGGCCCTCGTGCAGCTCGACGGGTTCACCGAGCGCGTGAGGAACATCGCCGTCAAGGGTGGCCGGGCCTACAACCCCGGCTGGAACCTGGCGACGGATCTGCCGAGCATGCTCTCGGTGTGCAAGTGCGTGGCCCTCGGGGCGCGCGAGCGCAAGGAGTCGCGCGGCGGTCACACGCGCGAAGACTTCCCGAAGGCCGACCCCGAGTTCGGCAAGTTCAATTTTGCGCACTCGACGAGTGGCGGGAACTGGGACAGTGCCATCACCACCGCGCAGTCCCCGCTGCTGGTGATACCCGAAGAATTGAAGACCCTGCTGGAGGAGGCGAAGTAATGGCTGACGTGACGATGCGGATCTGGCGTGGCGACGCCAGCGGCGGCGACTTCGAGAACTACACCATTGCCCAGAACGAGGGCGAGGTGGTGCTCGACGTGATCCACCGGATTCAAGCCACCGAGGCCCCCGACCTGGCGTGCCGCTGGAACTGCAAGGCCGGCAAGTGCGGGTCGTGCGCCGCGGAAGTCAACGGAAAACCCCGGTTGATGTGCATGACGCGCATGGACGACCTACCCGACGGACCGGTCACCGTCACCCCGATGAAGACCTTCCCGATCATTCGTGACCTCGTGACCGACGTGTCGTTCAATTTCGCCATGGCCGAAAAGGTGCCGGCGCTGCTGCCGCCACCAATGCCCGCCGAGGGCTACCGGATGTTCCAAGAGGACGTCGAGCGGGGCCAGGAGTTCCGCAAGTGCATCGAGTGCTTCATGTGCCAAGACGTCTGTCACGTCATCCGCGACCACGAGGAGAACAAGCAGCACTACGCGGGGCCGCGCTTCTTCATCCGCTACGCCGAACTCGAGATGCACCCGCTCGACACCAACGACCGTCGCGACCTCGTTCGAGAAGAGATGGGGCTGGGCTACTGCAACATCACCAAGTGCTGCACCGAGGTCTGTCCCGAGCACATCAAGATCACCGACAACGCGATCATCCCTCTGAAGGAGCGTGTCGTCGACGCCAACTACGACCCCGTCGCGTGGCTCGGCCGCAAGATCCGCCGCAAGTCCAAGAGGTCGGCGTCCGAGGCCGCCGTGCAGCCCGCTCCGTAAGCGGTGGCCGACTTTCTCTCGAATGAGTGGTTCGAGAGCCTCAATGAGACGTTGCGAGCCGCGGGGCCCGTGCCGTTCGAGGACGAGGCGCGAGTGTTTCGAGTGGTTCTCGAGTTCACTGACGCCCCCGCCTCGATGCCCCACGCGCTCACCTTCACCTTGAGCCGCGACGAGGCGTCGGTCGCGGTCGGTGACCACCTGGCGGCCGACGCCCTCGTGCGCCTGACCTACGCCGATGGCCTCGCGCTCGCTACCGGGAAGTTCGACAGCGCCTGGGCGCTTCGCGAAGGGCGCCTCAAGGTGCGCGGCGACTTCCACGCCATCGTGCCGCTGTTGAGTTGGCTCCAGCAGGCCCACCCTCGGGCCGAGCAGTAGATCCGCATCCGGTGGATCTGCCGCTCGTTGAAGACGACCTCGCCGAGTCAGGGGTCATCGAGGCGCACATGATGCACCCCGACGAGACCGCCATCCCGCAGGTCGCGGTGCTGTGCTTCTTCAACGAACTGCTGGAGCAGCTCGCCACGGAAGGCTCGCTCACGCCCGTCTACTCCTTGCGCAGCGAGATCGGCCACAACCCGGTCTACGAGTTCACGACCGAGTCTGGCACCGTTGCCGTCGTTCACCCTGGGGTCGGTGCCCCGCTCGCGGCGGGCTTCGTCGAGGAGATGGCCGCGCTGGGGGTCACGACCTTCGTGGCCTGCGGAGGCGCGGGCGCGCTCGTTGACGATCTCGCGCTCGGACACGTCATGGTCGTGGCGTCGGCGCTGCGCGATGAGGGCACCAGCTTCCACTACGCCCCACCCAGTCGCATCATCGACGCCGACCCCCTGGGCGTTCGCGTGCTCGAAGCCACGCTCCAGGCAATGGACGTTCCCTACTTCGTCGGTCGATCCTGGACGACCGACGCCCTCTTTCGAGAGACCCGCAGCCGGGTGCAGCGCCGCATTGAAGAGAACTGCACGATGGTCGATATGGAGTCGTCGGCGTTCATCGCGGTCGCCAAGTATCGCCGGCTGCGCTTCGCCCAACTCCTCTACGCCGGCGACACGCTGGCCGGTGACGAGTGGGACTCGCGCCACTGGGACCGCGCCCGTTCCGTACGCGAGCGGCTGTTCAACGTCGCCGCCCGAGCGGCGATCACGCTGCACAACTCCCTCTAGATCAGTCCCAACTTCTGGACTTCGTCTCGCTCGCTCAAGAGCTCGTCGGTCGTGATCTTCACCCTCTCCGCGGCGAAGTCATCGAAGGCGAAGCCTTCCTTGATCTTCCACGAACCCGAGGCGTCGGTCTGGATCGGGAAACCGAAGGTGAGCCCGGCGGGTACGCCGTACTCGCCGTTCGAGGTCACGCCCACCGAGGCACAGTCGTCGGGTGCGGTAGGGGTGGTCAGGCTCACCACGGTGTCAATCGCGGCGTTGGCCGCTGACGCGGCCGAGCTCGCGCCACGAGCCTCGATCACCGCGGCACCGCGCTTCTGGACGGTGGTCAGAAACTCACCACGCAGCCACTCCTGGTCGTTCACGGCGGCCGTCACGGGAGCTCCGTTCACCGTTGCGTTGGCGAAGTCGGGGAACTGCGTCGCGGAGTGGTTGCCCCATATTGCGAGGTTCTTCACTCCGCCAACACCCACACCGACCCTCTTCGCAATCTGAGTCTCCGCGCGATTCTGATCGAGGCGCGTCATGGCGAACCAACGGTCGGCCGGGACTTCGGGCGCGTTGGAACGGGCAATCAGGCAGTTGGTGTTACAGGGATTGCCCACGATGAGCACGCGCACGTCACTCGACGAGTTCTCGGCGATGGCACGACCCTGCGGCTTGAAGATGCCGCCGTTGACCTTCAGAAGGTCACCGCGCTCCATTCCCGCCTTGCGCGGAATCGATCCCACCAGCAACGCCCACGACGTGTTGGTGAAGGCGGTGTTGAGGTCGCTCGTCGCTTCGATGCCGGCGAGCAGCGGGAAGGCGCAGTCGTCGAGTTCCATGACGACGCCCTCGAGGGACTTCATCGCCGGTTCGATCTCGAGGAGCCGCAACACCACTGGGGTGTTCGGTCCCAACAACTGCCCGGAGGCAATGCGAAACAGCAACTGGTAACCGATCTGGCCGGCAGCGCCGGTGACCGTGACGTGGACGGGGGTGGGGGTGGTCATGTTGCTCCTTGTGATGTACTCGCTAGAGACGGTCGGCGATGGCCGAGCCGAACTCGGAACACTTCACTTCGGTGGCGTCCTCCATCTGACGCGCGAAGTCGTAGGTCACGATCTTGTCGGCAATGGTCGCTTCGAGGGCGCGAATGATGTCGTTGGCGGCGTCGGTCCAGCCCAAGTGCTCGAACATCATTACCCCCGACAGCAGCACCGATCCGGGGTTGACCTTGTCCTGGCCGGCGTACTTGGGCGCCGTGCCGTGGGTTGCTTCGAAGATGCCGTGACCGGTCATGTAGTTGATGTTGGCCCCCGGGGCGATGCCGATGCCGCCAACCTGGGCCGCCAGCGCGTCCGAAATGTAGTCACCATTCAGGTTCATGGTAGCGATGACGTCAATTTCCGAAGGACGGGTGAGCACCTGCTGCAGGGCGATGTCGGCAATCACGTCCTTCACGAGCAGCTTGGAGCCGGGCTTGCCGCCACAGTCGTCCCACCCGACGGCGACGTCGGCGAACTCGTTGCGCACTAGTTCGTAGCCCCACTTCATGAATGCACCTTCGGTGTACTTCTGAATATTTCCCTTGTGCACCAGCGTCACCGATTCACGCTGGTGATCGAGTGCGTACTTGATGGCGGCCCGGATCAAACGCTCCGAGCCCCCTTTCGAGATGGGCTTGATGCCAAGGGCACTCATATCGGGGATTTCCCAGCCGAACGCCTCCTTCAAGAAGGCGCGCAGCTTCTCCGCCTCGGGCGTGCCGGCCTGGAGCTCGAGTCCGCGGTAGACGTCCTCGGTGTTCTCACGAAAGATGACCATGTCAACCAGTTCGGGGTGTTTCACCGGCGAGGGGACGCCCTGGAACCAGCGCACGGGGCGAAGACAGACGTAGAGATCGAGAACCTGGCGAAGGGTGACGTTCAGGGAGCGAAATCCGCCGCCGATTGGCGTCGTGAGCGGCCCCTTGATACCAATGAGGTAGTCGCGGAAATCGACAATCGTCTGCTCGGGCAACCACTCACCGGTTTCGTCGAAGGCTTTCTGGCCAGCCAGCAATTCCTTCCACTCGATCTTCTTGCCATGCTTCTTGGCGGCGGCGTCAAGCACGAGTTTTGCAGCCGGCCAGATGTCAATACCGATGCCGTCACCCTCGATGAAAGGGATGATCGGGTTGTCGGAAACGGATAGTACGCCTTCGGCGCTCAGTGTGATTTTTTCAGCCATGTCGCCATCCTATGAGAATTCGCGATGGCCGGTCGGTGAAAGAAGGCCCCGGCAATGACTGAAAAGAATTAATGGAAAAGTCTGGAATAGATTTCGCGAGTCGCCGTCGAACGGTTGAGCGTGTAGAAGTGGAGACCCGGCGCATGGGCGCCGAGAAGGGCCTCGGCGAGCTCTGCGGCGGCGTCGATGCCTTCAGCGCGTACCGCCAACGGACCACCGCGTTGGTTGGCCGCTTCGAGTCGGGCAATGAGTCCAGCGGGAACCCGCCCACCCATCTGGGCCATCCGTTCGATTCCCGACAGTGTGGTGACGGGCATGATGCCCGGCAGCACCGGCTTGGTGACGCCGAGGGCCGCCAGATCCTCAACCAGTCGGGTCCACTCGTCGACCTCGAAGAAGAACTGCGTGACGGCGAAGTCCGCCGCCCGCAACTTCTGAGCGAGGAAGCGCCGATCCGACGCGAGGTCGGGGGAACGGGGGTGACCTTGGGGGTGCGCCGCCACACCAATGGAGAAGTCGCCCACCTCGCGAGCGAGTTCCACCAGGTCGATGGCGTGGCTGAACTCGGAAGCAACGAGATCGGGTTCTTCGGGAATATCGCCCCCGAGGGCCATGACGTTCTCCACGCCCGCGTCACGGTAGTTCGCAAGTATCTCGCGCATCTCGGCGCGGCTGTGGCCGACGCAGATGAGATGCGCCATCGCCGTTAGCCGACCGGCGCGCTGAATCTGGGTGACGAGGTCGAACGTGCGCTGGCGCGACTCGCGCCCGCCCCGGTAGGTGACCGACACGAAAGAGGGATGCAGTGGTTCGAGTTCCCTGAGCGTGGTCGTCAGGACAGCGCTCTCCGCGTCGGACTTGGGCGGGAAGAACTCAAAGGAACGGGTGATGCCCGCCGCAAGCAGCGCGTCGATTCGCACGGAACTAGTTGGCGCGGCCGAAATCGTCTTCGAGGCGAACGATGTCGTCCTCACCGAAGTAGGTGCCGTACTGCACTTCGATGAAGATCACGGGAGTCGTGCCGCGATTCTCGCAGCGATGCGCCTGACCCAGGTGCACGTCGATGCTCTCGCCCGGACCGACCTCGTGCTCCACCCCGTCGAGCACCACGGTCGCGTGACCACTGACGAAGAACCAGTGCTCGGCGCGCTTGGCGTGTTGCTGGTAGCTCAGGCGCTTGCCCGGCGCGACCACGATGCGCTTGACCTTGTGGTCGAACATGTCGTCGTCGAGCACGGTGAAGTTGCCCCACGGCCGTTCGTCGAACTCGCGGCCCTTATCATCTTTCGTTATCATCGAACCTTCTCTGCGGCCAGCACGGCGTTGCGCAATAGCATTGCACGAGTCATGGGTCCGACGCCACCGATGCGCGGTGTGATCCACCGCGCGACCGCGGCGACATCGTCGGCGACGTCGCTCATCAACTTCTTGCCCGACCAACTCGTTCCCGCACCCACGACCGCAGCGCCCGGCCTCACCATGTCGGCGGTGACGAGACCCGCGACGCCGGCGGCGGCGACGATGACGTCGGCCTGACGAGTCAGCCTGGCCATGTCGTCGACTCCCGTGTGCACGACCGTGACGGCCGCGTTGCAGCCGGGGCGGCGCATCGCGAGCAGGAGCGCAAGAGGTCTGCCAATGGTGAGACCCCGTCCGATGATCACCACGTGCTTCCCCTCGACGGGCACCTGGTAGGCCGCGAGCAACTCAACGATGCCGGCCGGCGTACAGGGCAGCGGGCCCGGAGCGCCCATCACCAGGCGACCGAGATTCGTCGGGTGCAGTCCGTCGACGTCCTTCGCCGGATCGATGCGCAGGAGGATCTGTTCCTCGTTGATCCCCGCGGGCAAAGGAAGCTGCACCAGGATCGAGTGCACGAGCGGATCCTCGTTGAACCGGTCGATGAGCACTTCGACGTCGGCCTGGGTCGCTCCCGAGCCCAGGTGCTCGTGGAACGAGGAAATACCGACCTCTTCGCAGTCGGCATGCTTCATCGCCACGTACTTCGCACTCGGGCCATCGTCGCCCACGAGCACGGTCCCGAGACCCACCGGTCGCCCGGCGGCGGCGAGGCGAGCGGCCCGGTCGGCGAGTTCCATCTTGATGCGACCGGCGACACGTTCACCGTCGAGTAGTTCTGCGGTCATGACGCTCCTAATGACGGAAGTGACGCTCACCGGTGAGCATCATCACGATTCCCGCGGCGTTGGCCGCATCGATTACCTCTTGGTCGCGCACCGAGCCTCCGGGTTGCACGACGGCCGTGACTCCCGCCGCCGTGAGCGATTCGAGGCCATCGGCGAATGGGAAGAACGCGTCCGACGCGGCGGAGGCCCCTTGCGCGAGTTCCCCGGCCTTGGACGTCGCGATGCCGGCCGCCACGACCCGCGACTGCTGGCCCGCGCCGACGCCCACGGCCACGCCGTCGCGAGCGATGACGATGGCGTTCGAGGTCGTTCGCGCGCAGACGCGCCACGCGATCTGAAGGTCCAGGAGCTGCTGGGCCGAGGGCGTGGCGTCGGTGACGCAACGCCATTCATTGACCGGCACCATGAGTTGGTCGGCGTCTTGGACCAGGGCCGTGTCACCCAACGTGCGCACCGAAAGCCCGAGCGGCTCGGGGCTCGGGGCACTCAGGAGGCGCGTCGCCTTGCGACGGGCGACCAGCGTCTCGATCGCGGCCTCGTCGAACGACGACGCGATGATGACGTCGGCCTGGGGTCCCGCGGCGATGAACGTCGCCAGCTCCGCGTCGACGTTCCCCCCGATTGCCACGATGCCCCCGAAGGCACTCTGAGGGTCAGCCGCGAGCGCCTTGGCGAAGGCGACGCTGAGCGACGAGCCGAGGGCGGCACCCGAGGCGTTGGCGTGCTTGATGATGGCCACCGACGAGAAACCGGGTGCGTCATCGACAAGTTCGTGCACGAGGCGCCAAGCGGCGTCGGCGTCGAAGATATTGAGGTACGACAAGGCCGATCCCGCGTGCTGCACGACACCGTCCCACCACGGAGTGCTGCCCGCGAAACGGTAGCGTGCACCGATCTGGTGGGGGTTCTCGCCGTAACGAACGACGTCGGCCCGCTCCAAGGTGAGGTGCAGCGTAGGCGGCACAATCGCGTCGGTGGCCGATGGCGCTTCGCCAAAGGTTCCGCCCATGTCGAGCCAGCGCACGATCTGGGCATCGTAGGCCGCCGTATGGGCGAACGCCGCTCGGGCCAACGCGTGGCGGGTCGAATGGGACAACGAACCCGTTCTCGTCAGCTCATCGAGCACCGCTGAGTACTGGCTCGGGCTCGTCACGACGCCGACGTGCTGGTGATTCTTCGCCGCGGCGCGCACCATGGTCGGTCCCCCGATGTCGATGAGTTCAACCGACGGATCCGAGGAGAAGGGGTAGAGGTTACAGACCACCAGGTCGATGGCCGTGATGCCGTGCTGGGCGAGAGCGGCGACGTGGTCGGCCTTGGTGCGGTCGGCCAGGATGCCGGCGTGGATGCCTGGGTGCAGCGTCTTCACCCGCCCATCGAGCATTTCGGGGAAACCCGTGACGTCCGCGACATCCACGTGGGAGATACCGGCCTCGCGCAACGCTTTGGCCGTCCCGCCCGACGCGATGAGTTCGACGCCGTGCGTCTCGAGACCCTTGGCGAACTCGACCAACCCAGTCTTGTCCCACACACTGAGCAGTGCTCGCATTGTCATTCCTTTGCTAGGACCTTCGGAACCGTCAGCCATCAGATGCCTCCGGGAACTCCCAACCTTACCGAACTCGGGCAATTTCCACCGTGGGCTAACCCACCATCCACGTGGCGGAACGTCCGTCCATGGCGACCACCCGCCGCGTGCGCCAAAGACTGCCGCGGCACAAGACAGCCAATCCGCGCCCTCGCGCCACGCGCTCCAGAAAGAGTCCCGCCGACCCTCAGTACGAAAGGACCCACCAGCGCGATGAATCCCCCCACGTGCCCGGAGCCGCGTACAGGCGGGTGTAGACCAACCGGCCGTGGCGGCTCTTCAGTGACGTGGCGCTGAAGACGAGGGGGCGCCGGTGGAAGTGGCCGGCCACACACGTCGGGGCACAGTCGTTCCAGTAGAGAAACCCGTGGCCGCTCGACGTGGCCCTCCCCCAGTTCGACCATCTGATGTCCGAGACGTAGCGATTCGCGTCCGCGCACGCGATGATGAGAGTGGCCGGGCGCACCCGCGGCTTCGATCCGCAGTCCACGATGGCGGCGCCACTCGTGGTGGTCGCCGAGGCGGCCCCAGGCAGCGAGGGCGCGAGCAGCAGCACCATGATCAACGGCAGGAATCTGCGCCACACCAGTCGATTCATAACACAGGTCGAGCGGGAGTCACCGCGGCGCTCTTGGGGAACCACCCGCTCAGGAACGGGTGAGGGTACTCGGTTCATTCCCTTCGCGGAGTGCCTCGATGGCATCCCTCACGACTCGTGGATACAGTTCGCGTTCCACCTCCTTGATCCGTTCATGGAGGGTCGCCTCGTCGTCGGTGCCAAGGACTTCAACGCGCACCTGCGCGAGGATCGGACCGGCGTCGAGTTCCTCGGTGGCGATGTGCACGGTGCAGCCGGTTTCCGACGCGCCCGCCTCGACCGCCTGGCGCACGGCATGCCAGCCCTTGAAAAGGGGCAGGAGGCTGGGGTGCGTGTTGAGGACCCTGCCGGGGAACGCCTCGTGAAACTCCTTGGTGGTTATCGTGCCAAAGCCGGCCATCGCCACGAGATCAATCGCCCGGGACGACAGTTCACGGGCCAGCGTGCGCGAGTACTCCGTTCGATCGAACTCCGGTGAGAAGCCGCCGAAGGCGGCCCGGTCGACGAGCAGGACTTCGATGTTGGCCTTCGCGGCGACGTCCAGCGCGCGGCACGGCCTATCGGACGCCACCAGTGCAATGTCGAGGCCGCGCTCGATCATCGCCTCGAGAATCGTGCCCGAACCCGAAACCAGTACGCAGAGTCGAACCTGCCCCAAGGCTCTAGAGGCCCTTGACGATCTCGACCATCTTCTGACCGGCCTCGGTGGGGTTCAGGCACACATGCACACCCGCTGCACGCAGCGCGTCCATTTTCGCCTGGGCGGTGCCCTTGGAACCCGAGATAATCGCCCCCGCGTGACCCATCTTGCGTCCCGGAGGGGCCGTCACGCCCGCGATGTAGGAGACCACGGGCTTGGTCATGTTGTGCTTGATCCACTCGGCGGCGCGCTCTTCTTCGGAGCCACCGATCTCGCCGATCATCATCACGGCCTTGGTCTCGGGGTCGGCCTGGAAGGCCGCGAGACAGTCGATGAAGTTGGTCCCGGGCACCGGGTCGCCACCGATCCCCACGCACGTCGTCTGGCCGATGCCCTGCTGGCTCAGTTCGTGCAGGGCCTGGTAGGTCAACGTACCGGAACGTGACACGATGCCGACCGGGCCGCCGGCCAACGCGATGTCGCCCGACGTGATGCCGATGTTGCACTTGCCGGGGCTGATGATGCCGGGGCAGTTCGGTCCGAGGAGACGCACGCCGGGGAACTCCTCCACGAGACGGTTGAACGTCACGGCCTCGTCGTGAGCGGGGATCCCCTCGGTGATGCAAACAATGAACGTGATGCCGCCCGCGGCCGCTTCGAGAATGGCCTCCGATGCGAATTTCGGCGGAACCACGATGAAAGAAGCGGTGGCGCCGGTCGCCTCGACGGCTTCCTTCACCGTGTTGAACACGGGGATACCGTCGACGTCGGTACCGCCCTTGCCCGGCGTCACGCCGCCCACGACCTTCGTGCCGTAGTCACGGTTGCGTAGCCCGTGGAAACGGCCCTGACTGCCGGTCAGGCCCTGGACGATGACCTTGGTGTTTTCGTCTACAAAGATGCTCATGACTATTCCTTATGCGTTCGCGAAGGCGACGACCCGGCGGGCCGCGTCCAACATGGTTGGTTCAGTGATAAGTGTTGCGCTGAGGTGAGGCGCCAGGATGGCACGTCCCTCGACCGCGTTCGTCCCGTCGAGACGCAAGACGATGGGCGAACTGATCTTCACGCGCTCCAGCGCCTCGAGCACGCCCTTGGCGACCTCGTCCACGCGGGTGATGCCGCCGAAGATGTTGACGAAGATGGCCTTCACCTTGGGATCGGAGTTGATCACCTCGAGCGCGGCGGCCATGACGTCAGCGTTGGCGCCTCCGCCGATGTCGAGGAAGTTGGCCGCGGTGCCACCGACCTGATTCACGACGTCGAGGGTGGACATCGCCAAACCGGCGCCGTTGGCGATGATGCCCACCGTGCCGTCGAGGCCGATGTAGTTGAGGCCCCTCTCCTTGGCCATCTTCTCGCGAGGGTCATCGGTTTCGGTGGCGCGGAACTCCTCCCACTCGGGGTGGCGGAACGACGCATTCTCGTCGAGCGTGACCTTGGCGTCGAGCGCGTGGACCCGGTTGTCGGGCGTCAGGATCAGGGGGTTGACCTCGGCGAGGTCGCAGTCCCCCTTCGTGTAGCAGTCGTAGAGCTTCACCAGCAGCTCGGCCGTCTGTTCGCGGGCGGCCTCGTCGAGTTCGGCCTCGTTCACCCAGCGTCGGGCGGTCGCGAGATCGAGTCCCCGAACGGGGTCGATGGAAAGAAAGGCAATGGCGTCAGGATTCTCCTCCGCCACGACCTCGATCTCGACGCCACCCTGGGCGCTCAGCATGCCCAGGTGCGTCTTGTTCGGACGGTCCAACGTGAACGAGGCGTAGTACTCCTTGGCGATGTCGCTCGAACGCTCGATCCAGAGTCGCCGCACGATGTGGCCCTTGATGTCGAGGCCGAGGATGTTGCCGGCGTGCAGTCGAACCTCATCGACGTCATTGGCCAGTTTCACGCCGCCGGCCTTGCCCCGGCCGCCGACCTTCACCTGGGCCTTGACGACGACGGGGTAACCCACGCGCTCGGCCACGGCCACGGCCTCTTCCACGGTGTCGGCGATGTCACCCGGGGACACCGCGATTCCGAAGCGGGCGAAGTACTGCTTTCCCTGGTACTCGAAGAGATCCATTGACGTCTACTTTCATTTCATGCGTTGTCTCGCGACAACCTAATTGGATTACAGCTCTCGAACTACAGCGCGTGTTCGCGCGAGTCGAGCGCCGACTCAAGCCACGTGCCAATCGCGCCGAGCGACGCCCCAGGGGTGAAGACGCGCGCGACGCCGGCCGCTTCCAGCGACGCGACATCGCCATCGGGAATGATGCCGCCCACGACGAGCAGCACGTCCTCGCGGCCGGCCGCCTTCAGGAGATCAACGACGCGCGGGACCAGTACGAGGTGGGCCCCCGACAGCAGCGACAGGCCCAACGCGTCCGCGTCCTCTTGGATCACCGCGTGGACGATCTGCTCGGGCGTCTGGTGCAGACCCGTGTAGACGACCTCAAAACCGGCGTCACGAAGGGCGCGAGCGATCACTTTGGCCCCCCGATCGTGGCCGTCAAGGCCGGGCTTGGCGACTACGACTCGATACGTGCGCTCCATCGGAAGTCCAGCATAGAGCCCCAATTACACACCAGAATTCGGGTGCGGCGCCGCTGGAGAGGTGAAAGAAATGTCCCGAGTAGCGTGAAGGTTCGTGACGGAGATTTCGACACCCAGCCGTGGCACCGTGCGTGCCTTGGTCTCGGCGATGCGCCCCAAGCAGTGGCTGAAGAACGGACTGATCGGCGTCGCCCCCGCGGCGGCCGGAACGCTCACCCACGCCGACGTGATGCGCCACACGGCGGCGGCCTTCCTCGCATTCTGCGCGTTGGCGTCGGGCCTCTACATCTTCAACGACCTGCGCGACGCCGAAGCCGACCGGCAGCATCCCGTGAAGCGCCATCGCGCCATCGCCGCGAGTCAACTCTCGACCGGACTCGCGATCAGCAGCGCCATGGTCCTGTTCCTGATCGCCTTCGCGATACCCTTCGCCCTCTGGCACCCGCAGGGACTCTTCCTGGTCCTCGGCCTCTACCTCGTCATCTCGCTGGCGTACTCTTTTGGCGTGAAGAACATACCCATCATCGAGATGGGCTCGGTGGCGAGCGGCTTCTTCTTGCGCGCCTACGCGGGCGCCGCGGCATCACACATCTTCGTATCGACGTGGTTCCTCGTGGTGATCTCCTTCGGCGCGCTCTTCCTCGTCGTCGGCAAGCGCTCGAGCGAGCTCAGCAAGGTCGGGGCCGGAATCACGCGGCGCGTGCTGAACGACTACACCCCGGAATTCCTGCATTCAATACTGACCCTCAGTGCCACCGTGGTCGTCACCGGCTACTGCCTCTGGGCCTTTGACACCTCGTCGACCGGCCTGTCGTCAAGCCATCACTACACGGTGCCGATCCGGCTCAGTGTGGTGCCGGTCGTCTTCGCGGTCCTGTTCATCATGCGCTCGGCCGAGGCCGGCAAGGGCGCGGCCCCCGACGAGCTCTTGTACCACGACCGCACCGTCCAGGCCCTGGCCGTGATCTGGGCACTGCTCCTCGCCGTCGGTGTCTACTGATGGAACGCGCCGCTCTCTCCGGCTGGGGTCGCACGTCACCGAGCGTCGCCACGCTGGTCACGCCACTGAACGAAGCCGACGTCGCCAATGAGCTGGCCTCGTCACCCGCGGTCATCGCGCGCGGGCTCGGGAGGAGTTACGGCGACGCCGCCCAACTGGGTGGCGGATTGGTCATCGACAACCGCGATCTCGGCGGCATCAGTCCGATCGACGATGGCGGCGTGGTCACCGTCGGGGCCGGCGTCTCGGTTGACGAGCTGCTGACCTTCGCCATCCCCCAGGGCTGGTTCGTGCCCGTCACCCCCGGGACGCGCCAGGTCACCATCGGGGGCGCCGTAGCGGCCGACGTCCACGGCAAGAACCACCACGTCGACGGATCGTTCGGGGCCCACGTCACCGAGATGCGCCTGGTCACCCCGAGTGGACCGTTCACGATTTCGCCAACCCAGGACGCCGACCTGTTCTGGGCCACCGTTGGCGGCATGGGCCTCACCGGGGTGTTGACCACCGTGACCCTGAA
This sequence comes from Acidimicrobiaceae bacterium, assembly GCA_003133665.1. GTDB lineage: Bacteria > Actinomycetota > Acidimicrobiia > Acidimicrobiales > RAAP-2 > RAAP-2. Next base: position 34,253 of record PKYK01000024.1, read on the forward strand.
GATGTTGAGGATCGAAACCGACCAGGTGCTCGTCGACACCGAGCGCTTCGCCGATCTCGACGGCGTCATGAGCGCCATGGCCAGCGGTGACGAGGCCTACCGCTATTCAGTCGCGTGGGTGGACTGCATGACGCGCGGAAAGCGCATGGGCCGGTCGATCCTCACCCGGGGCGATCACGCGACGAAAGGTGACGTCGAGACGCCGACGCTGAAGGGGCCACGGCCGCCGCGGCTCTCGGTCCCCTTTGACGCGCCGAGCGGTCTCTTGAATCCGCTCTCCATCAAGGTGTTCAACGAGTTGTGGTTCCGCTCGGCCCCGCGGCACCAGTTGGGTGAGGCCCAGTCACTCTCGACCTTCTTCCACCCCCTCGACGGGGTGCGCGACTGGAACCGTCTCTACGGGCGTCGCGGATTCGTGCAGTACCAGTTCTGCGTGCCCGGATCGGCCGGCGAGACGGTGGTCGATGCGATCACCCGGCTGTCGTCGTCGCGTGTGCCGAGCTTTCTCGCCGTGCTCAAGCGATTCGGTGCCGGGACCCCCGGCCCGCTCTCGTTCCCGATGCCCGGCTGGACCCTCGCGCTCGACCTGCCGGTCGGACCGGCCAAACTGCCGGGCGTGCTGGACGACCTCGACGAGATGGTGCTGTCGGCCGGCGGACGCATCTACTTCGCCAAGGACGCCCGTCTCAGCCCGCAGAAGGTGCGCGCGATGTACCCGAGGCTCGACGAATTCCTGGAGGCGAAGAACCGCGTCGACCCCGAACACAAGATGGTGAGCGATCTTGCTCGCCGCCTCCACCTAGTAGGAGAGTAAGAATGGAAAACGCCTTCGGCCAGCCCCAGAACGTCGTCGTGCTCGGCGGAAGCTCCGACATCGCGGGAGCAATAATGAAGAAGCTCTGCGCCGCGCGCGTCCACACGGTCGTGTTGGCCGGACGAAACCAGGAGCGCCTCGACGCCGCCGCCGCCGAGGCGCGCGAGTACGGCGCGACCAAGACCGACACGGTGCTCTTTGACGCGCAAGACCCCGCCAACGCCGCCCGTACCGTCAGCGAATCGTTCGAGAAGGTCGGCGACAACGTGGACCTGGTGATCGTGGCGGTCGGCCTGCTCGGCGACCAGTTGGCCTACGAGAACGACCCCGTGCTGGCGACACGAATGATCATGGTGAACTTCACGTGGCCGGCGGCCGCGCTCGCCGAACTGCGCCGGCGCCTCGTGGCCCAGGGCAGCGGGCGCATCCTCGTGATCACCTCGGTGGCGGCCGTTCGCGTTCGTCGAAGCGTCTACCTCTACGGAGCCGCGAAGGCCGGTCTGGACCGGCTCTGTCAGGGGCTCGCCGATTCCCTCGAAGGCACCGGAGTGACGCTGCAGATCCTCCGGCCCGGTCAGGTGCGCTCCAAGATGACCACCGGATCCGCGGACATCCCTTTCACGACGGGCGTCAACGAGGTCGCCGAGAACGTCGTGCGCGGCCTCGCCAGCTCAGAGCGCGTGATCTGGAGCCCCCCGATCCTTCGCTACGTCTTCTTCGTGCTGCGCCACCTGCCGGCGCCGATCTGGCGCAAGGTGATGGACCGCTAGCCCTTCGGAGTCGTCGTCGTGGTCGACTGTGACGTCGTCGTCTGACTGTCGCGCAGGCTCATCGTGAAGAAGTCGCGGTTCCACCACGTCGCGAAGTAGCGCGACGGCGGACCGGCCATCGAGCTGAGCAGGCTCGTGCCGTTGCCGCCGTTGATGGGCGTGTTGAGCGGACCGTTATAGGTCGAGAACTGCACCCAGTCGGTGTTGATATCGAGTTCCATTCCGCGTATTGCGCCGGCGCGGACCAGCACGTTCGCGAGGTCACTGATCGAGAGACTCGGGCCGCCGACGTAGACGAGTGCCCCGCTCTTGGTGACGCCGAGCCCCGAGCGCCAGACGTTGAACGTGCCCCCGAGCGTCTTGCCCCACGTGACGGTGTTCTGACTCGCCAGACCCGGCACGGCGGCGCCGTTGTCGACGATCAGAGCGAGGTTCTGGCGAACCGACGCGATCTGGTTGTTCATCGATATGTCACGACCCCACATCCCCATCGTCATCGTGCCATCCTTGAAGATGACGACCGTGGCCGCACCCCTTCGCAACGGGTACACCATCCGCCCGTCGGTGTAGTAGCCGCCGTTGGCGTCCTGGATGCGAAAGCCCGCGTTGAAGGCGGCAACGAGGTTCTCCGAGTTCTTGGCGCTGATGGGGGCGGAGTACTTGAACGGTCCCTTGCCCGGGATGAAGGAGCCCGAGTAGAGCTGGGCCTTCAACAGGGTCGGGTCCATCCACGCCACGCCCACGACGTAACTCGTGTTGATGGAGTTGGGACGGACGAACGCCTCGTACACCGTCGGAATGTGGGTCGCCGTTTCGCGTCCCGCGACGTGCCAGACGCCTTCGCCGGCCAGCGGCTTGGTCGCGGGTGACACGATGGGCGCCGGCGCGGCGAGATGCTTCAGCCCCGTGGGGTAATGGACCTGGGTCTGGCCGTGCCCGAAGGCGTTCTTGCCCTTCACCGTGCCGCCGACCTTCGGCGGGTTGAGTTTGTAGTACTCGGTCTCGATCCACGTCACGAATCCCCCGAGCCCGTGTTGGCGACCCCACTCGGCGCCGCGCGCGGCGTAGGAGACCCCGTAGGTGGGATTGTTGAGCGCGAACGCCAGCGTGATGCCGAGGTAGCCAACGACCGCCAGCGTGATCGCCGCGAGCAGGACGATGGCCCGCCGACGCCAATAGACCTTCGCCGGCAGCCGGTGACTCTTCGGCGCCGTGGGGGGGCGATAGACGGGACGCGCGGAAACCATAAAGAACCATTCTGACACCTGTTGAGAGGTCCTCTCCCTCCAGGGACCATTCATTCTTACTAACGGTTTATGAAGATTAGGCCCGACGTAGCGGCGTCATCGCCAACACCAGTTGTTTGGTGCCGTGTTCGTCGAAATTGACCGACGCGCGAGCGTGCGAACCCTCGCCGTCGACCTTCACGACGACACCCGCACCGTAACGATCGTGCACCACGTGGTCACCAATCGATAGACCCAGCTTCTCGGCGCCGGTCGAACGAACCGGAGGCGCGGCACCCGCGCCGAAGGCGCGGCCATCGGTGAAGTCGGTCGTCCGACCGAGAAAACCGTCGTCATCGCGCGCGAACGTCGAACGACGCGATGGCAACGTCGAGGACAGATCCGTCATCAGGTCGGGTGGAATCTCCAAGAGGAAACGACTCGCGAGCGCGTCGGTGCGCTGACCCCACATCGTGCGACTCCACGCGTGCGTCAACGCCAGGTGGCGCATCGCTCGCGTGATGCCGACGTAGCAGAGGCGGCGCTCTTCTTCGAGCTCGGCGTCGTCGGACAGTGCGCGACGGTGCGGGAAGACCGTCTCCTCGAGGCCCGTTATCACCACGACCGGGAACTCCAGGCCCTTGGCCACGTGCAGGGTCATCAGCGAGACGGCGCCACCCCCGCTGTCGAGCTGGTCCGAGTCGGCCACGAGCGCCATGCGTTCGACGAATTCGAGCAGCGTGTCGTACTGCGACGCGGCCGACGCCAATTCACCGAGGTTCTCTAGACGCGAGTACGCCTCGTCGGTGTTCTCGCCCCGCAGGGCTTCGCCCATGCCCGACTCGCGCACGATGGCGTCGATCATCTCGCGCGGCGTGAGGTCGTTGGCCATGGCCCGCAGTTGGTCCAGCATGAACGAGAACTTCTGGGCTCCCGCGAGGGCCCTGCCGGTAAGGCCCGCGGCGGCGGCGTAGTGCGACGCCTCGGCGAACGAGAGTCCGTGCTCGGCGGCGTAGGCGCCCAGCTTGGCCTGCGCGGTCGCACCGATGCCGCGTTTGGGCTCGTTGATCACGCGACGCGCCGAGGCCTCGTCGCGGGGATTGACGAGCAGCCGAGCGAAGGCCAGGGCGTTCTTGACCTCCTTGCGGTCGTAGAACCGCATTCCCGAGATGACGCGATACGGAACACTGGCGCGCAGCATCTCTTCTTCGAGCACCCGGCTCTGCGCGTTGGTCCGATAGAACACCGCCATCTGGTTCCAGTCGAGCGAGTCCTCGGTACGGAGCCGACGAAGTTCACTGGCGACCCAGCGACCCTCGTCGTACTCGTCGCCCGCCCGGTAGAGGCGGATCTTCGGACCCTGGTCCCCCTCGGTGAAGAGGTGCTTCGCACGTCGACTGGGGTTCTTGGCGATCACGGCGTTGGCGGCGTCGAGGATGGTCTGGGTCGATCGAAAGTTCTGTTCGAGCACGATGACGTCGGCGTCGGGGAAGCGCTGTTCGAACTGCAGGATGTTGCGAACGTCCGCCGCGCGGAATCGGTAGATCGACTGGTCCGAGTCGCCGACGACGCAGAGGTTGCGGTGCTCGGCCGCGAGCATCATCACGAGTTCGTTCTGGACCCCGTTGGTGTCCTGGAACTCATCAACGAGCAGATACTTGAATCGGTGCTGGTACGAAGCGAGCACGTCGGGATCGCGTCGCAGCATCTCGACCGCGTTGAGCAAGAGGTCATCGAAGTCCATGGCGTTGGCCAGCATCAAGCGCTCCGCGTAGAGCCGATAGATCTCGGCGATTCGCCGGTGGTGCGGATCGTCGCCGTGACCCGACGCCTCGTAGGCCCCCGGCGAGAGCATCTCGTTCTTGGCCGCCGATATCGCACTCGTCACGCTGCGCGGCGACAGGCGCTTCGTGTCGAGGTTGAGCTCCTTCATGATGCGCTCGACCGCGGTCTCGGCGTCGCCGGCGTCGTAGATGGTGAAGCCCCGCTGGTAGCCCAGCACCTCGGCGTGGGCGCGCAGCATCCTCAGGCACGCGGAGTGGAAGGTCGACACCCACATCCGGTCGGCCTCGTCGCCCACCAGTTCGACCACGCGACGACGCATCTCGTCGGCCGCCTTGTTGGTGAAGGTGATCGCCATGATCTCCCACGCCTTCGCGTTACCCGTCGCCAGGATGTGCGCGATGCGCCTCGTCAGAACCCGCGTCTTGCCCGATCCGGCGCCGGCCACGACCAGCAGCGGGCCGCCGCGCTGAAGGACCGCCGCGCGCTGGGGTTCGGTCAGGCCCTCGAGCAACGTCGAAGGGTCCAGGCGCGCGGAGCTCTCAATCGTTCCGTTACCCCACAACGACTCGTCCGAGAACGAGGACCGGCTCACTCCCACTCAATGGTGCCCGGCGGCTTGCTCGTGACGTCGAGTGCGACGCGATTCACGCCCTCGACCTCACGGATCAACCGGTTCGCAATCGCCTCGATCACCTCGTAGGGCAATCGGGCCCAATCGGCGGTCATCGCGTCGTCACTCGTGACGGCGCGGATGATGATTGGGTACGCGTAGGTTCGACCATCCCCCATGACGCCCACAGTACGCACCGCCGGTAACACGGCAAAACTCTGCCAGAGTTCGCGGTAGAGACCGGCCTTCTTGATCTCGTCGACGACCACGTGGTCGGCGTTGCGCAGGATCTCGGCTCGTTCGCGGGTCACCTCGCCGACGATGCGCACCCCGAGCCCCGGGCCCGGGAAGGGCTGGCGCCAGACGATCTCGGCCGGGAGCCCCAGTTCCTCGCCCACGTGGCGCACCTCATCCTTGAAGAGGTTGCGCAGCGGCTCGACCAGCGCGAAGGAGAGGTCCTCGGGAAGCCCGCCGACGTTGTGGTGACTCTTGATGTTGGCCGCGTGGCCCGAACCCGACTCGATCACGTCGGGATAGAGCGTGCCCTGGACGAGGAAACGCGGGCCGTCACCACCCGCTCCGAGCTCGCGCGCCACCGTCTCGAACTCCCGGATGAAGAGCTCACCAATGATCTTGCGCTTCGCCTCGGGGTCGATCACTCCCGCGAGCGCGTCGAAGAACCGGTCCTGGGCCTTCACGTGGATGAGCTCCACGCCGAACTGACGGGTGAAGGTCTCCTCGATCTGGTCGCCTTCGTTCTTTCGCATCAGACCGGTGTCGACGAAGACGCACGTCAGCTGGGCGCCCACGGCTTTCGTCACCAACGCCGCGGCCACGGCCGAGTCGACGCCGCCCGACAGCGCGCAGAGCACCTTCTCGCTGCCCACCTGGGCGCGAATCGCGGCGACCTGGTCTTCGATGATCGAGGTGTTGGTCCAGGTGGCGGGGATCCCCGCGACGTGGTGCAGGAAGTTGGCGAGGAGTTCCTGGCCTCGTTCGGTGTGCGCCACCTCGGGGTGAAACTGCACCGCGGCGAATCGACGCGAGGCGTCCTCCATCACCGCGACCGGCGCCTCAGGCGAAGACGCCGTAACGACGAATCCATCGGGGGCCTTCGCAATGGCGTCGCCGTGGCTCATCCAGCAGGTCGTGGCGTCAGGCCACTCGTCCATCAGGGCCGAGGCGCCCTGTCGCGTCAGTTGGGTGCGACCGTATTCGCCGGCTCCGGTCCGGGCGACGTCGCCACCCAGCTGCTGGGCCATGAGTTGCGCGCCGTAGCAGATGCCGAGGATCGGGATGCCGAGCTCGTAGATCGCGGGATCGAGTGACGGCGCCGGAACCTCGTAGACGGACTTGGGCCCGCCGGACAAGATGATCGCGGCCGGTGACTTGGCGCGCACCTCATCGGCGCTGATCGAACTCGGGACTATCTCTGAGTACACGTGCGCTTCGCGCACGCGTCGAGCGATCAACTGGGCGTACTGAGCGCCAAAGTCAACGACGAGAACGCTGGTCAATGGCCCATGCCCACGCCCTGCGAACGCTGCAACTGCTTTCCTTCAGTCTGCAGCGACGGGGCCAGCATGATCTCCGCCTTCTGGAACTCCTTCAGCGTCTCGTAGCCGCAGGTGGCCATCGACGTGCGCAACGCGCCGAAGAGGTTGAGGCGTCCGTCGTTCTCGTGGGCCGGGCCCAGGAGGATCTCCTTGAGCGAACCGCGAACCTGCGTGCGCACGCGCGTGCCGCGTGGCAATGTCGGGTGGAACGTCGCCATGCCCCAGTGGAAACCACGAGCCGGGGCCTCGAAGGCACTGGTGAGCGGCGAACCGATCATCACGGCGTCGGCGCCACAGGCGATCGCCTTGGCGATGTCGCCGCCCTTGCTCATGCCGCCGTCGGCGATGACGTGGACGTACACACCGGTCTCGTCGAGGTGGCGCATCCGCGCCCCGGCGACGTCGGCGATCGCGGTGGCCTGGGGAACGCCGATGCCGAGCACCGCACGCGAGGTGCAGGCGTTGCCCGGGCCGACCCCGACGAGCACTCCGGCCGCACCGGTGCGCATGAGGTGCAGCGCGGCCTGGTAACTCGCGCATCCACCAACGATGGTGGGGATCTCGAACTCGCGAATGAACTTCTTCAGATTGAGCGGCTCCGCGGTCTTGGACACGTGCTCGGCCGATACCACGGTTCCCTGGATCACGAGGATGTCGAGGCCGGAATTCGCGATCGTCGAGGCCATCCAGTCGGTGCGCTGGGGCGTCACGGAGGCCGAGGTCACGATGCCGCCGTCCTTCATCTGCTTGATGCGCTCGGCGACCAGCTCGAGCTTGATGGGCTCGAGGTACATCTGCTGCATTCGAGCGGTCGCCTTGTCGTCATCGAGCTCACGAATCTCGTCGAAGAGCGGCATGGGGTCCTCGTAGCGAGTCCACAGGCCTTCGAGGTTCAAGACGCCGAGGCCGCCGAGGCGACCGATCTCGATCGCCGTCGCGGGCGACACGGCGCCGTCCATCGCCGAACCGAGCAGCGGCAACTCAAACTTGTACGCGTCGATCTGCCAGGAGATGTCGACGTCCTCGGGGTCACGGGTGCGGCGGGAAGGGACAATCGCGATGTCGTCAAAACCGTACGCCTGTCGCGCCGATTTATAGATACCGATCTCTACTTCCGCCATGTGGGCCTCCGCCGTCTAGGAACTGCACACCCGAACGGGTTGTGCGATCCCTCTAATCTACTGGACGGACCTAGCCCCAGACTCGGTGGGCGTCGGGCCACTCGACACCGGTGACCAGACAGAGCAGTTCGGTCAGCACCCTCGCGGTCGCGCCCCAGATCACGTCCCCGGGGACCCGGTAGAAGTGGATGGGAAAGTAGCCGTCGACGTCAGAGCCCGGCCGGCGTTCGTCGCGACGCCACCTCTCCTCGACGAACGCTCCGTCGGCCAGCAGTTCACTGAGCGACGTCGTAAAGACCCGATCGACCTCGACCGGGTCGGCCGCCAGCTGGGGCCGTCCGGGCAAGAGCCCGACCACGGGCCAGATGGCCGAACCCGAGGCGAAGGTCACGATCGGGCTGAGCCAACCCACGGTTTCGACCGTCAGCGGGTCCAAACCCACCTCCTCATGCGCTTCACGCAGCGCCGTGTCGATCGGCGTCTCGCCGGCGTCGCTTCGCCCGCCCGGCAGCGCGATCTCCCCGCGATGGTGGCGAAGTTCGAACGAGCGCCGCGTCAGCACCACGTGCGTTTCGCCCCCCTCCTCGAAGAGGGCCACGAGCACCGCTGACCGGCGGGTGATCGGTTGGCGCTTGGCGTCGGCGACGGCGGCCATCTCGGTGGGGTCACCCGGCAGTGGAGCCACGTCCAGGTGACGGCCCGAAGACCGCAGGCGGTCCGTGACGCTCGCCAGCGTGAGTCCCTGGCGCTCACGCGGCGCCAGCGTGGACCACGGTGCGGGACCGCCCGCCATGACGTGATCGGGTTCAGGAATAAGTTGGGGATAGTCGTGACCGTCGAAACGTGCCGGCCCATCGGCGTTGCGTGCCACTGTTTCTCCCATAGTCTGGCTATTCGATTTGCTCGACTGAATTTTACTCGCCCCCCAGTTTCCACAGTCAGGAAAGAACCCCCATGAAGACCCTGGCCCGCATGAGCGTTCGACGCCGTTGGTACGTGCTGATCGCGTGGATTGTCCTCTTCATCGGCATCAACATCGCCGCGCAGACCGCGGGGTCGGCGTACTCGAACGCGTTCAGCCTGCCGGGCACCAACTCCACGCACGCCTACGCTCTGCTCGCCAAGGTGCACGGGCAGTCCGGGGACGCCGACCAGATCGTGTTCCACACGACCAGCGGCACCGTCGCCGACCAGCAGACCACTATCGAGGCGATGCTGGCCAAGGTTCGCAAGCTCCCCGACGTCGCGAGCGTGACGTCCCCCTTCTGCCCTACGGCCGCCTCCTGCCTGGGCGCGACCCAGGTAAGCAAGGACGGGACCATCGCCTACGCGGTCGTTCATTTCGCCAAGCAGTCGTTCGCCTTGAAGAGCTCGGAGATCAGAGCCGTCGAGACGGTGGGCTCGACGATCCGCTCCCGCACCCTGGACGTTCAGTTCGGCGGCAACGCCTTCGGTCAGTTGGACGCGCCCAAGGGCAGTCCGGGTGAGATCTTCGGCCTCATCGCCACCGCGATCGTGCTGTTCCTGGCCTTCGGGTCCTTCCTCGCCATGTTGCTGCCCCTCGGCGTCGCCCTGTTCGCACTCGGGATCGCGTCGGGCGCCACGACCCTGTTGAGCCATGGTCTGGCGATCGCCGACTTCGCACCGATTCTCGGTTCGCTCATCGGTCTGGGTGTTGGCATCGACTACGCGCTCTTCATCGTGACGCGTAGCCGCCAGGGGTTGAAACGCGGCCTGAGCGTTGAGGACTCCATCGTCACCGCGATCGACACGTCGGGTCGCGCGGTCCTCTTTGCCGGCTTCACGGTCTGCATTGCCCTGCTCGGCATGCTGGTCCTGCGCCTCTCGTTCCTCAACGGTGTCGCCATCTCGGCGACCCTGACCGTGGCGATCACCATGTTGGCGTCGCTCACGCTGCTCCCCTCCCTGCTCGGGTTCCAGAAGAACCGCGTGCTGAGTCGTCGCGAGCGCCGGTCGTTGGCCGAGAACGGTCCCGAGCCCGCCGTCGTCGAGGGTGGGTGGCAACGCTGGGCCCAGTTCGTGGCGCGCCACCCGCGCGTCCTGTCGGCCGGCGCCCTGCTGCTCATCGTGGCCATCACCATCCCCTACTTCTCGCTGCACCTCGGTAGTTCGGACCAGGGGTCCAATGCACCGAGCACCACGACGCGCCAGGCGTACGACCTGCTGGCCAAGGGCTTCGGCCCCGGGTTCAACGGGCCGTTGACGGTCGCCGGAGCCATCAAGTCGCCGGCCGACCTCGCCGCCATGCAGAGCCTCGACCAGTCCCTTCACGGCAAGACCGACGTCGCCGCGGTGGGCCCACTGGTCACCTTGGCCGGTGGCACCGTGGGCGTCATCAGCGTCATTCCAACGTCCAGCCCCCAGGCCAGCGCCACTTCAACCCTGATCAACACGCTGCGCAACCAGTACATCCCCGCGGCGACCGTGAACACCCATACCGCGATCTACGTCGGCGGGATCACCGCGATCTTCGACGACTTCGCGTCGGTGCTCGGCAGCAAGATCCCCCTCTTCATCGGGGTCATCGTCCTGCTCGGATGCCTGCTGCTGATGGTCGCGTTTCGCAGTGTTCTCGTGCCCCTGGTGGCGGCGGTGATGAACCTGCTCGCGGCGGCCGCGTCGTTCGGCCTGGTGGTCGCCGTGTTCCAGTGGGGCTGGGGCAGTTCGATGATCGGCGCGGGCACGGGACCGGTGGAGTCCTTCCTGCCCATCATCATGATCGCCATCCTCTTCGGGCTCTCCATGGACTACCAGGTCTTCCTGGTCTCAAGAATGCACGAAGAGTGGCTGAACACCAACAACAACGAAGAGGCGATCATCCGTGGCCAGGCCAACACGGGCCGAGTGATCACCGCCGCCGCGCTGATCATGATCTCGGTCTTCTTCTCGTTCGCCTTCGGCGGACAGCGCATCATCGCCGAGTTCGGAATCGGTCTTGGCGGCGCGGTCTTGATGGACGCGTTCATCCTTCGCACCGTGCTGGTCCCCGCCCTGATGCACTTCATGGGCAGGGCAAACTGGTGGATGCCTCGTTGGCTCGACCGTGTGGTGCCGCACGTCGCGGTTGAAGCAACCGAGGAAGCAGTGGTCCTCGCGTAGCTCGTCGACGCCCCGAAGTGGAAGTGCGACCCCTGCTGTTCAGCACGACGGCATGAACTCGCCGAGGACAAGCTCAATCGACGGCTGCAGGGCGAGTGACCCTGGCGCATTGGCCATCACTGCCGATGGCGATGAGGGGGATCAGAAGATCCGGAGGGGCTCGTCCCCTACGAAAGTGGGGGTGGCCCAGTCTGGACCTTCGCTCGGACAACCCTCATGTAGAAATCGCGAACGTCCTGCGCCGGCAAGTCCAGAAACGCCGAACCTGCGGTGATGACTTGTCCCACCGATGCCGACCAGAAGACAGCGGTCAGTGCTTTGGCGTCGATGTCCTGATCGATCCAGCCAAGTTGCTTTGCACCTTCGGCAACGGCAACCCATCGAGCGAATTGGATGTCGAGGAGGTCACAGAAGTGACGCTGCGAGAACGGATCCGACCACACGTCGAGCAGCAACTTCACAATCCCCCACTTGTCGTTGACTTGCCCCGACGACCAGGCCATCATCATGTTCTCTTCCACTGCGGCCCAGTAGGCAGCCTCGTCCTGTTCCGCCAACGCCGTCTCGACTCGTGACAGCACCAGATGGAGAGGCTCGACCATCGCGAAGTAGTTCGACATCTGGGCTTCGGCGACCAATTGGGAGCGCGAGTCAAAGTAGCCCTCGATCGTCCCAACGTCGACTCTGGCCCGCTCGGCGACGTCAACGATTTGCAGGTCTTGGCTTCCGCGCTCTCTGATGATTTCCGACGCAACTACGACTATGTTTCGTCTCGCAAAAGTGCCATTGGTGCTCACAGGCTTCCCTTCAACTACTGGATAATGGCCAGAAATAACGGACAAAGTGCGGAGAGATTATACGGAAGATCCAACGAAATCATGAGACATGGTACTCCCGTCGGGCCGTGGTGGCCAATCATCGGTTCAGTGATGAATTGCGGCCCGTGGTTGCTGTTGCAGTATGCAGTCGTTGCGACCACCCGCGAGTCTTCGAATGGACCGTTCGAGCACGGGAGCACTTGGGGTGAGTGGCTTCAAGCCGAATGGACAAACACCCCGCCATCGATGCAGCATCTCGGCTCACGACGGGCAAGTCCTCGACGAATGCCATTCGCTCGGATGGAGGGTTCCGATGCTTCTCCACGGCGCGACAGCAACGACTCTTGGCCTGCAGCGCGAAACGAGTCACGCGCCATCGATACGCACTCCGCCCGAATGAATGTACCCGTTCGGCACTCGCTCGCCGCCACCAACCACACAGGTGGCGCCCAATTGCGCGCCACTGCCAACCAATGCGTTGGGCCCAAGAATCGAGTTCCGCACCACCGCTCCGGCTTCGACGACGACACCCGGCATGAGTACGGAGTTACGGATGACGGCATTTTTCCCGATGCGGCAATTGCGGTCGATAGCGGAGCACGCAACGGTGGCGCTGGGATCGACATCGCTGGACTCGCCGAACCATGACCCGTCGCGCAACTGTGGCATTAGGGACATCGCGCGGCGACCCGAAAGAATATCGAGACTAGCTTGCAGGAAATTCTCCGGCGTGCCAGCATCTAGCCAGTAGGAGCTGTCGGACAGCGCGTAGAGAAGATTCTCGGCGACGAGCCTTGGGAACGTCACCTTCTCGATACTGACCCGGACACCCGGATCGATGTAATCGAGTACCGACGGCTCGAGAATGTACACCCCGGCATTTATCATGTTCGAAGTGGCTTGAGTTCGCAACGGCTTCTCGACGAATGCGAGAACCCGACCGTCGGCAAACGTCGGCACGACCCCAAAAGAAGATGGGTCCTCGACGGGGTGGGTTCCAATCGTCGCCACTCCCCCTCTTTGGTAATGGAACGAAATGAGCGCACTGAGATCCGTGTCCGAGACGACGTCACCATTGACGACCATGAAGGTGTCATCAACACCAGCCTCGAGCGCCGCAAAACGAATCGCTCCGGCCGTGTCGAGGGGCCGCGGCTCCACGACATAGGTCACGTCTATTCCGGCCACGACGTTTGACGGATACGCCTCAGTGAATCGATTCGGAAGATAGCCCATTGAAAGCACGACATCAGTGATTCCGTGACGAGCCAGATTGCCCAAGACCCACTCCAGCATCGGAGTCCCCACAATGGGAAGCATTTGCTTGGGGCTCTCGTACGTCAACGGCCTTAGCCGAGTCCCTTCGCCCCCGACAAGGATGATTGCTTTCAAATTCTGCTCCTCGGTCCAGGGGTCGAGATCAGATCGCCGCGCGAATAGTGCGAGAAGACCCGTTGACTCCGCTCATTATCATCTACAACCCTTAGTTCAACGTCTTCGCGACGTCAACTCGCACGCAAGACACTGGGTTGTACCTCGCTACACGCCGCCAGCGCTGACCTCGACGAATCACTCTTCACAGTGACCGAGGCGCAATGCGAATCCCCATCGTGGCAATGACGGCTGATTCCGAGAATCACCGGAGGAAAGGTATCACTGCCGATTGGAAGGATTTCTACCAACCTCATCCTCGCACCAGTAGTCCAGTTTCCGGATTTGATTATTGGTGAATCCATTTGGCCGCCGGGGGAGAGTCACTTCCTTGACGGCGAAACGGACCACTCGCCGATGGACTGCAGACTGCAACCGGCGAAGCGCTGATGCTGACCTTCATCTCCGTCGTCGCCGATCGCGTCGGGGCGATTCAGTACGGGATGGCTGAGCGCAGACAGGTGGTAGTCGTGAAGACGAGCCTTCTTCGGGAGGCGTCGCAGCGACGGACGCAACAATCCCGAAGGGCCATCTAGCCAACAGGTTTGGTTATCGTCGCTCCAGAAGCCGCCGACGAGACTCTCACTTGAAGCAGCCCATCCAGAGAGAACCGAAGTTCAGGTCAGGATCCGTGACCTAAGCGACCACGGTCGTTTCGCATTGGCTGGCACCGCGGAGAATCTTGATGTAGAAATCTCGAAAGTCCTCAGGCGACAATTCCAGGTAGTCCGAATTCGCGGTGATTACCTGTCCAACGGACGCTGACCAAATCGCGGCAATCAACGTCCTCGCATCTATGTCTTGAGCAATCCAGCCAACCCTCTGGGCCCCGTCGACAACGGCAATCCATCGAGCGAATTGGATATCGAGGAGGTCACTGAATCGACGATGTGTCTTTGGGTCAGACCAAACGTCAAGAAGTAACTTCATGATGCCCATTTTCCGGTCGATTTGTCCCGAAGACCACGCCAAGATCATGTTCTCTTCGACCGCAGCCCAGTATGCGGTTTCGTCTCCCGCGACCAAGGCCGACTCCACTTGAGACAACACCCGGTGATGCGGCTCAACTATCTCGAAATAATTCAGGATCTGGGCTTCAGCAATCAAGTGAGTGCGCGAGTCAAAGTGGTAGTAGATCGTGGGCACGCCAACGTTGGCCCGTTTCGCGACGTCGACAATGCGAAACCTATCGCTCCCCAACTCTCTGACCATCTCCGCGGCACTCTGCACAATGTGCTGTCTCGTTGCAGAGTCCTTCCTGTCCGCCTTTACCACCCAGGCCTCCTTCTCATCGCCGCACTGATTCTTGATAGGTACTTCTTGAGCATTCCCGACTGGGGTGCCGCCTTCCCAACCGCCTCCATCACTCGCTCGTCGACTCGGCCCCAACCGTTGGCAACCTCGAGGAACAGCGTCACTAGGCAATCACGCAATAGTGAAGGTTCAATTCAAATCCCAGACGAGTCGAGCCTTTCACATTTCGAAATCATGCCTGCAAACATAGAGGAGCAAGACGTCACGGTGTCCTCATCCAACGCTATTCAGTTTCGTGATTTCCCGACAGATCATTGACAGACCAGTCTCTCTCGGTGAAGTACCGATGGGAAGTGACCGGTCAATCGATAGAAGTTAACACTTTGCGCCCGGATTTCGCTGCATGAGGTCATCGATGCCGCCGACCAATGGGCCGAGACGACTCGTCGCCGACCCTGGCGGATTGGCGGCCCGGACCTCGATGGCTCACCAGACATCCACGTCTCATTCCCATCAGCTGCAGAGTGTTGTTGAAGTTCCTCAATGGACCAGTGGGGTGGCCCGGGCGCTCGGGGACGCGACCGAGGCGGAACAGCATTGAACTCAATCATGCAGGTCTTGCTCAGTCCTCGATACGATGACCATTTGGCCTGGCCCGTTGTGGTCTCACGTCAAGAGCACCCTTGGTGAGGTCATCACGACATTCCCTGGCTGTGCCCCATCCGGACTCCACAAAGAGAAAGCGGCCGGACCACAAGGGTCCGGCCGCTCATTCATCCTCGTAGTCGAGTGACTACATCATGCCGCCCATGCCGCCCATGCCGCCGTCACCACCGGCGACGCTGGCGGGCTCGGGCTTGTCGGCCACGATCGCTTCGGTCGTCAGCAGCAATGCCGCAATGGACGCCGCGTTCTGCAACGCCGAACGTGTCACCTTGGCGGGGTCGATCACACCGGCCTTGACGAGGTCCTCGAGTTCGCCCGTGGCCGCGTTCAGGCCAACGGAGCCCTTGGCATCGGAGACTTCGCGCACCATGACGGCGCCTTCGTAGCCGGCGTTCTGGGCGATCAGGCGCAGTGGCGCCGAGAGCGAGTTCGCCACGATGCGAGCACCCGTTGCTTCATCACCGGTCAAGGTTGCGGCCAAGGCGTCGACTTCCACGCGTGCGCGAACGAGTGCCGTGCCACCACCGGCCACGATGCCCTCGTCGATCGCCGCGCGAGTGGCGCTGAGCGCGTCCTCGATGCGGTGCTTCTTCTCCTTGAGCTCGATCTCGGTAGCGGCGCCCACCTTCACGACCGCTACACCGCCCGCGAGCTTGGCGAGTCGCTCTTGGAGCTTCTCGCGGTCCCAGTCCGAATCGGTGTCTTCGATTTCGCGCTTGAGCTGCGCCACGCGGCCAGCCACGTCACCGGGTTCCCCGGCTCCGTCCACGATCGTGGTGGAGTCCTTGGTCACGACGATGCGACGGGCCCGACCCAACAGGTCCTCGGTCGCAGAGTCGAGCTTCAGGCCGATCTCCTCGGAGATCACCGTCCCGCCGGTCAGTACCGCCATGTCCTGGAGCATCGCCTTGCGACGCTCACCGAAGCCCGGTGCCTTCACGGCAACGGAGGTGAAGGTGCCGCGGATCTTGTTCACGACGAGAGTCGCCAGGGCCTCGCCGTCGACGTCCTCGGCGACGATCAACAGCGCACGCCCCGACTGCATGATCTTTTCCAGCACCGGCACGAGGTCGTGCACCGCGGAGATCTTGCTGCTGGTGAAGAGAATGTAGGCGTCTTCGAGGACGGCCTCTTGACGCTCCGCGTCAGTGACGAAGTAGGGCGAGAGGTAGCCCTTGTCGAACTGCATGCCTTCGGTGAGCTCGAGCTCGAGGCCGAACGTGTTCGACTCCTCCACCGTGACGGTGCCGTCCTTGCCGACCTTGTCAATGGCGTCCGCGATCACTTCACCAATCGACGCGTCGGCGGCCGAAATCGTCGCCACCTGGGCAATCTGATTCTTGTCCGACACCGTCTGGCTCTGAGCGGCGATCGATTCCACCACCACCTTCACGGCCTTCTCGATGCCGCGCTTGAGCCCAGCGGGATTCGCACCGGCCGCGACGTTGCGCAGGCCTTCCTTGATCAGCGCCTGGGCGAGGACGGTTGCCGTCGTCGTGCCGTCGCCGGCGACGTCGTTGGTCTTGGTGGCGACTTCCTTCACCAGCTGGGCGCCCATGTTCTCGAACGGGTCTTCGAGCTCGATCTCGCGAGCAATCGATACACCGTCATTGGTGATGGTGGGAGCACCGAACTTCTTGCCAATGACCACGTTGCGGCCCTTGGGTCCGAGGGTCACCTTCACGGCGTCGGCCAGCTTGTCCACGCCGGCCTCGAGGCCGCGACGGGCCTCTTCGTCAAACTTCAGCATCTTCGACATTGGTCTTCCTTGTTTTGGGGATCGAGAGGTCGAGCATCACGCTCGCCTCGGTGACTACTTGGTAATGGTGGCCAGCACGTCGCGGCTCGAGAGGATCAGCAGGTCCTCGCCGTCAACGGTGATCTCGGTGCCGCCGTACTTGGAGTAGACGACGGTGTCGCCCACGCTGACGCCGGTGGGGATCAGTTCGCCCGAGGTCTCAGCGCGACGACCGGGACCGGTCGCGAGGACTTCGCCCTGCTGTGGCTTCTCCTTGGCGGTGTCTGGAATGACCAGACCGGAAGCCGTGGTGGCCTCGGCGCTGTTGGGTCGGACCACAATTCGGTCTTCTAGGGGGTGCAGATTCATGATGTATTGCCTCCTGTGCAATTAGCACTCGAAACTTGTGACTGCCAATTTAGCAGCCGGAGCGTCCGAGTGCCAACAGTGGGTCCGGCCGGCCCTTCGTATGCTGAAGCGAGGCCGAGCAAAGGAATCCCGTGAGCCGTGCGGTGCCGCATTCGAGAGCTGGGCGCCGGCCCGATGGGGTCTGAGATTTGTACTCGCCCACCCAACGCCACGACATCCGCCTCCTGGCGGGGCTACGCGGGGCGTCGTACCTGGGTGACAGCGTCGCGCTGGTGGCCCTCTACCTGCGCCTGGCCCCCGTCGGGCACGCCTGGGCGATCGCGGCACTGTCGATCGCCGGCACCCTGCCCCTCGTCCTGCTCGCCCCCCTCGCCGGCCAGGTCGTGGACCGGCTGCCGGCCAAACGGCTGCTTTCCTCGTTGGGATTCGGCGAGGCCCTGGTCTGTGTCGGCCTCGGCTACTGGCACGCGCTGGTCGCCACCCTGCTGCTCATGGTGGCCCTCAGCACCCTGATCGCCTTCTCGCTTCCCGGCTACTCCGCCCTCGTGCCGGCAATCGCGGGCAACGAGAACGTCGCGAGGTCCCAGAGCCTGATGCAGGCGGTCCAGGGCGGCGCGAGCGTGTTGGGGCCGGTCCTCGGCGGGCTCCTCGTTGGCTGGTCCGGTCAGAGTCTGCCCCTGTACATCGACGCCTTCGGCCTGGCGCTGGGCGCCTTCGGCACGACCTGGCTGCACCACGACCGCCGGCCCTCCCCCGCGACGACCATCGAGCGGGTTGAGTCAGAACGGATGCTCGCGGGCGTCACGCTCATCTGGAACGACCGGCTCCTCCGCCCGATTGTCCTCACGGTGATGATGTTCTTCCTCTCCATCGGGATGACCAACGTGGCCGAGGTCTTCTTCGCCACCCAGACCCTGCACGCCTCCGCCACCCTCTACGGCATGATCGGGGCCAGTTTCGGGCTCGGCACCGTGGGTGGCTCGTTGCTGGCGCGACGACTGCACCAGGGGCTGGTGCGCCTGGCTCGCTCCGTGCTCGCGATGATCGTCATCGTGGGCGCCATGATCGGCGCCGTCGGGCTCGTCACGCGCGTGGGCTACATCTACCCGCTCATGGCGGTGGCGGGGCTGGCGGCCGGTGTCGCCCAGGTCGCCGCGATGACCCTCTTCACACTCCGCACGCCTGAGATGCTCCGTGGACGCATGTACGCCGCCGTCGGGGGCGTCTTCACCGGCAGCCAGATCGGCGCCACCGCCGCGGGCGGTCTGATCCTCACCGTGCTCGCTCCGCGCACCGTCTTCCAGGTCGGCGGGATCGCCGCGACGCTGTCGGCGCTCGTGATCGGTCCGCTCGCGCTTCGAGCCAGCACGAACGCCCGCCAGCGCGAGCGCGACGCTCAGGGCGAGTGACGCTGGCGGTGCCAGCCCGTCGCGTCCGGCGTGTAGACCACGCGGTCGTGCAGCCGGTCCCCGCGGTGCTGCCAGAACTCAAAGGCGCTCGGGATCAGGCGGAAGCCTCCCCAGTGCTCGGGACGGGGAACCTCGCGGCCGGCGTAGATCTCGCCTAGTTCGCGCACGCGGTCTTCGAGGACTTCGCGGCTCGCGATCGGTTGGCTCTGGGCGCTGGCGTGGGCCCCGAGCTGATGACCGCGAGGACGGGCGTTGAAGTACGCGTCGGACTCGGCCGGCGACATCATCTGCGCGTCACCTTCGATACGGATCTGGCGTCCGAGCGGCTCGCAGTACCAGAGCAGCGCGGCGTGGGGGTTGGCGAGGAGTTCTCGGCCCTTGCGCGACTGGTAGTTCGTGTACCAACCGAACGAGTACTCGTCCACGTGGCGCAGCAACACCATTCGCGCGCTGGGGTGGCCGTCGCTCGTCGCGCTGATCAGCGCTATCGCTTCGCGCTCGTGCATCTCGCCTATGGCTTCGTCGAACCACCGGCGGAACTGGACGAACGGGCTCGGGTGACAGTCCGCCACGTCCAGGGGGATCCACCGCCCGCTCACGGGACGTCCACCAGCTGCCAATTGGGGCTGGCCGACAGATTCATGGGGCTCGGTCCGTCGGCCGCCAGCCGGTAGAGGCCGGCGGCGGCGATCATGGCCGCGTTGTCCGTGCACATCTCCTTCGTGGGCAGGTGACAGGCAATGGCGAACTCCGCGGCGAGTTCACCCACGCCGAGTCGCAACGCCGAGTTCGCGGCCACGCCACCGGCGAGGGCCACGCCCGCCACGTCGTAGTGCTCGAGAGCCGCGCGAAGCTTGCGCAGCAGCTGCTCGCAGACGGCGGCCTGGAACGACGCCGCGACGTCGGCGAGCGCCACGTCACCGTGCTTCTCGGTGGCCCGAACGACGGCGGTCTTCAACCCGGAGAACGACAGGTCGTAGTCGGCGCCCGTCATCGACACGGGCAGTTTCAACGCGCCCGCGCGGCCCGCCTGGGCCAGTCGATCGATCTCCGGCCCGCCCGGATAGCCGAGACCGAGCCATCGCGCCACCTTGTCGTAGGCCTCGCCCGCCGCGTCGTCGATCGACTCGCCCAGCACCTGGTGGTCCCCGGGGCCGGACTGCAGGACGATCATGCTGTGGCCGCCCGAGACGAGCAGCGTCAGCAGCGGCCACTCCAGATCGGCCTGCTCGAGCAGCGGCGCGAAGAGGTGGCCCTCGAGATGGTTCACGCCGACGAACGGCACCCCCCACGCCATCGCGTAGGCCTTGGCCGCCGAGAGCCCGACGAGCAGCGATCCGATCAGTCCCGGCCCGCTCGTCACCGCGACGGCGTCGATCGCGGGACGGTGCAGATCGAGACCGGCGGCCAAAAGCGCGCGGGCCACGACCGGCCCGATGGTCGCCACGTGCGCCCGCCCGGCGAGTTCGGGCACCACCCCGCCAAAGGCACGGTGCTGATCGATGGACGACTCGATCACCGACGAGACGACGTGGAACCGGTCGTCCACGACCGCGGCGGCGGTCTCGTCACAACTCGTTTCGATACCGAGGACTACGGTCATCAGCCCAGCGTAGGCCCGGCGCGGTCACGACCCCGCCGGCACTTCGCCCTTCGCCTCCACGTCGGCCCACAGCACGAGGGCGTCCTCGTGCGTGCGCTCGTAGTAGTTCTTGCGCACGCCCACCGGACGGAAGCCGTAGCGGTAGTAGAGCTGTTGCGCCCGGGTGTTCGAGACGGCGACCTCGAGCGTGGCCCGCCGGATCCCCCGTTCGCGAGCGTCGGCCCACGCTTCGTCCATGAGCGAGGTGGCGATGCCGCGACCCTCGTGGCCCGGCAACGTGCCGATCGTGTTGACGTGGAGCTCATCGAGCACGAACATCACCCCGAGGTATCCCACGACCTTTCCCTGCTCGACCGCCACGGTGTAGCGGCGGCTGGCGGCGTTGGAGATCTCGTCGAGCAGCATCCCCTTGGTCCAGGGCTCGGGGAACTGGGCCTCCTCGATGACCAGCAGCTCACCGACGTCACGACGTTCGGCCAATCGAATCGACCACGGGTTCACGGCGAACGCTCGCGCGTCGAGAAGTTGGCGACGGCGTCGGCCTCGCGCAGGTACAGCGGCGAGATCGTGTCGCCCGGACCGCGCGACCCGCCCAGGGCGAGCGCCGCGTGCACCGAGGGCACCGACTGGGCGAAGACCGTTCCGTTCGGCACGGCGTCGAAGTCGCTGCAGTACCGCCCGACGCCATCACCGGAGAATGTCACGGGGGCGCCGTTGGTCGCCCATTCGATGACCACGTTGCGAGGGCGCGCCACCTCGGGTGGGCCCACCGGTTCGACCGAGTCGCCCAACCGGAAGGTCTGGACGAACACCTCGCCGCGACGCCCGTCGACCGCGCTCACCAGCGTCCCGCGCACGCCCGCGTCGCGTGCGCCGTGGGCCAGCAGTTCGAGTGACGTCACGCCCACGATTCCACAGCCCAGCGCCTGGGCGAGTGAGCTGGCCGTGGCGATACCCACGCGCAGGCCGGTGAAGAGTCCCGGCCCGCGGTCCACCACCACGCGCTCAATGTCACGCGCCGTGAGCCCGCACTCTTCGAGGAGTCCGGCGACCCCGGGCATCAGGGACTCCGTGTGCCGACGATGCTCATCGACGACCCGCGTCACCTCCACGCCGCCGCTCGTGCGCACCCCGACGGCGCACGCCGCGGTGGCCGTCTCGATCGCGATGATGTTCACCGTTGCCCCCACGCGTCGAGCTCGTCGGCACGCTGCGCCGCGAGTGCGCCGTCGACGCTGAGCATTCGACCCTCGGACTGGTCGACGTCGAACTCGATGGTGAACACGTCGCGGCCGAAGAGCGTCGCCGCGAGGTCACCCCATTCGACGATGGCCACGCCGGACTCTTCCACGAGTTCACCGAGCGCCAGGTCGAGGACCTCGTCCAGGGTGTTGATCCGGTACACGTCAGCGTGGTGCAGGGTCGTGATGCCCAGGTCGTTCTCGCACGCGTGCTCACGCACCAGGGTGAAGGTCGGACTCGTCACGCGATCGAGCACGCCCAGGCCCTTCGCCACACCTTGGACGAACGTGGTCTTGCCCGCGCCCAGCGTGCCCGACAGCAGCACGATGTCGCCGGGGCGCAGGACCCGCGCGAAGGCCTCGCCGGCGCCCTGCGCCTCCGGCGCCGTCGCGCAGTAGCGCCGCCAGCTCACGGCGCCTCCACGAGGCGCTTGACGATTCGCAGGTCGGCGCGCATCACGGCCACCACGCGGGGACCGCCTCGCAACGCCGCGGCGGGGTGGTAGGTCGCGAGGCCCTGGCCCGCGCCCACGAGTTGGACCCGGCCGTGGGTGCGGCCGATCCCCTCGACGAAACCGAACACGGCCCGCGCCGCCGTGTTGCCGAGCGCGACGACCACCCGGGGCTGGACCAGGCCCACCTGCTCTTCGAACCACGGGCGGCAGGCTTCGAGCTCGTCGCGCCGGGGCGCCCGATTGCCGGGGGGACGGCACTTGACGACGTTGGTGACGAAGCACTGCTCGCGCGAGAGCCCGGTCTCCTCGGCGATCAGGCGGAAGAGCAGCTGGCCGCTTCGCCCGATGAAGGGCTCGCCACCCTCGTCCTCGCTGCGGCCCGGCGCCTCGCCCACCACCATCAACGCGGAACTCAGCGGCCCGGTGCCGATCACCACCCTCTGGCGGGTCAGCGCGAGGTCACAGCGCGTGCACGTCGGAAGCTCGGCGAGGTCGCGGCGCACGGATCTAGTCCACGAGAACGCGCGGCACGCGAGCGCCGATGCCGCAGAGGATCTCCCAGGTGATGGTGTCGGCCCGACCGGCCCACTCCTCGGCCGTGATCTCCTCGTCACCCTGGCGACCCAGGAGCACCACGTCATCACCGGGCTGCACCGCGTCGTCGCCGCAGTCGACCAGGAGCTGGTCCATGGTCACGCTGCCGGCCAACGGGTAGCGTCGACCGTTGATCAGAACGTCCGCGCCGGCCTCGAAGAGCCGGCGCGGGTAGCCGTCGGCGTAGCCGAACGGCACGGTGGCGATCGTGGCGGGGCGGTCCAACGCGCGGCGGCGCCCGTAACTCGGACGCTCGCCGATCTCGAGCTTGCGCACGGCGACGACCTGGGCGCGAAGCGTCAACGCCGGCTCGAGCTTCAGGCCCTGCTCTTCGAGCGCGCCCGCGAGCCATCCCTCGGGGAGATAGCCGTAGAGCGCGAGACCGACGCGGGCCATGGACCGGCGGGCTTCGGGGTAGCCGAGGGCCCCGGCGCTGTTGGCCAGATGCAGCACGCGAGGCGCGACGCCCCGCTCGGCGAGGCGCGCCACCACGTCGTCGAACTTCTCGATCTGACCACGGGTGAAGGCCCGGTCCTCGGCGCTCGAACCGTCGGCCACGCTGAAGTGCGTGTACAGGCCCTCGAGGTCGATGGTGGGCGCCGCGTTCAACACGTCGACGACGTCGTCGATCAGCGAGGGCTCAACGCCCATGCGGTGCATGCCGGTGTCGATCTTCACGTGCACGCGGTGCAGCCCGCCCAGCTGCTCGGCGGCCTCGACCGCGGCGCGAGCCCCGGCCAGCGACCCAACGGTCAAGGTGAGCGAGTGCGTCAAGGCGTCGAGGATCGTTTCGGGTGGGATCTCGGCGAGCAGCAGGATCGGTGCCGAGATGCCGCTGCCGCGAAGTTCGATTCCCTCATCGACGATGGCCACGGCGAGCCAGTCGGCCCCGCCGTCGATCACCGCCCGGGCGGCGAGTTGCGCACCGTGGCCGTAGGCGTTGGCCTTCACGACCGCGCAGAGCAGCGTGTCACCCAGGACCGCCTTGAGGGCGCGGACGTTATGCGCCAGCGCCGAACGCGAGATCTCCGCCCAGGCCGGACGACGAACGCCCTCAACCGGCACCGGGGGACTCCTTCGCCGAACTCGCTACCACGAACGCCGCCGCCGTGACTGACGTGTGCGTCAGCGAGACGTGCAGCCGTCCGACCCCACTTCGCGTCGCCAGCGACGCCGCGACGCCGTGCAGCAACACCGTCGGCGCACCGCTGGGTTCGCTGCGGATTTCAATCGAATGCCACGGGACCGCGCCGATGCCGACGCACAGCGCCTTCAGCACCGCCTCCTTGGCGGCGAACCGGGCCGCCAACCGTTCGGGTCGAGACCGGGCGTCGCGACGCTCGTCTTCGGTGAAGAGGCGCTCGGCCAGTCGAGGATGGCGTTCCAGCACCAGCGCAAAGCGCGCGACGTCGACGATGTCCACCCCCACGCCCACCGTGGTCACTACTCGACCGTCACGGTCTTGGCGAGGTTGCGAGGACGGTCGACGTTGCGGTCGAGCAGGCGCGCCATTGAGTACGCGAAGATCTGCAGCGGCACGATATCGACCATCGGGGCGAACATCGGCTCGGTCGCCGGCACGCGCAGCACGTAGTCCGCCACCGCCGCGATGGTCTCGTCGTCGTCGGTCGCCACCGCAACGACACTCGCGCCGCGCGCCTTCACCTCGGCGAGGTTGGACAGGAGCTTCTCGTGCATCGCGGGGTCGGTCGCCACGGCGACCACGACGACCCCGGGCTCGATCAGCGCCAGCGGACCGTGTTTCAGCTCGCCCGCCGGATAGCCCTCGGCGTGCAGGTACGTCAGCTCCTTCAGCTTGAGCGCACCCTCCAGAGCCGTGGGGAATCCCACGTTGCGGCCGAGAAAGAAGAAGTCTCGAGCCCCCATCAGTTCGCGCGCGACCTGGGCCACGTCGCCTCGCCGCTCGAGCGCGGTGGCTACCTGGGGGCCCACCGCGTTCAGCCCCAAGAAGAGGGCGTCGACGTCGGGCGCGGAGAGCGTGCCGCGCAGCTGCGCGAGCCTGAGCGCCAGCAACTCGAGGGCGGCGACCTGGGCGACGAAGGCCTTCGTGGAGGCGACGGAGACCTCGAGCCCCGCGCGGGTGTAGATGACGGCGTCGGCCTCGCGCGCCAGTGACGAATCGACCACGTTCGACACCGCGACGACTCGCGCGCCCCGACGCTGGGCCTCGCGCGTGGCCATGATGGTGTCGATCGTCTCGCCGCTCTGGGACACCCCGATGACGAGGGTGCCGATCTCGACAATGGGCTCGCGGTAGCGGTACTCACTGGAGATATCGACTTCGACGCTGATGCGAGCCCAGCGCTCGATCGCGTACTTGGCCACCTGCGCGGCGTGGTTCGACGTTCCGGCGGCCACGAGGACCACCCGCTTCACCGCGCGCAGCTCGTCGTCGTCGATCCGCAGCTCGTCAAAGGTGATCGTGCCGTCCCGCCGGCGCCGATCCAGCAGGGTCGAGCGGAGCGCGTCGGGCTGTTCGTTGATCTCCTTGGTCATGAAGTCGTCGTGTCCACCCTTTTCGGCGGTCTCCAAGTCCCAGTCGATGGAAAGCTGATGGAGGCGCACCGGGGCGCCCTCGAGGTCGATCGCGCGAAAGCCTTCGGGTCGAAGACGCACGATCTCGTCGTCATTGACCGCGTAGAAGGCGGTCGCCCGGTCCAGAATCGCCGGCACGTCGCTGGCCAGGTACGTCACGCCGGGTGCGGTGCCCACGACGAGGGGTGAGATCCGCCGCGCGGCGACGATGACGTCTGGTTCGTTCGCGTCCATCGCGGCCAGCGCGAAGGCCCCGCGAACCACCAAGAGGCTTGCCCGGACCGCCTCCATGAGCTCGAGACCCTGCTCGCGCGAATCCTCGATCAGGTGCGCCAGCACCTCGGAGTCCGTGTGGGAGGTGAAGATGTGGCCCTTCGCCTCGAGCTGGTCCTGCAGATCGCTGTGGTTCTCGATGATGCCGTTGTGAATGATCGCGATGTTGCCCGAGCAGTCGAGGTGGGGATGGGCGTTGATGGCTTCAGGGGCGCCGTGGGTGGCCCAACGGGTGTGGCCGATGCCCGAACTGAACCCGGTCGGAGCGGCGGCGCACTCCTCGCGCAGGGCCGCGACGGACTCGGTGCCGGCGGCGGTGCGCATGCGCCAGGTTTGGCCCGCCCGCACGAGAGCCACCCCGGCCGAGTCGTAGCCGCGGTACTCCAAGCGCTGAAGGCCCTGGAGCAGAGTCGCGAGCGTGTCGGAGGATCCTACGACCCCGATGATGCCGCACATGACCCCAGCCTACTCGTGGCCCTTCGGCCACCTTCGGGGTCGAGTGTTACGCGCGAAAGAATCCTCGCAGGCGCTGCGTGAACTCTTCGACGAAGGCGCCGTTGAGTCCTTCGACCATGACGCGAACAACCGGCTCGGTCCCCGAGGGCCGGATGATCAGGCGCACGTCGTCCGCGTCGACCCGGTAGAAGCCGGAGAGCTCCTCGAATATCTGGTGCACCGCGACCTCGTCGTACGTCTCACGCGCAACGTTGATGAGCGCCTGGGGCACTCGTCGCCACGCCGTGACGGCCTGTTCGGACAGCGGACCGCGGCGCACCACGAGGTCGGCGAGCAACAGCCCGGTCAAGAGACCGTCGCCCGTCGGTGCGAGGTCTCGAAAGATCAGGTGACCCGACTGCTCGCCACCGAAGGGCCACGCCTGCTCTTCGAGCGCCATCAAGACGTTGCGGTCGCCGACGTCGGTTTCGACGATGGTGACGCCGTGGCTCGCGAGCGCGCGGTGCAGCCCGAGATTGCTCATCGAGGTCACCACGAGGCCGCCACCGAGCAGGCCGCGCAGGGCGAAGTCCAGCGTGAACAGCACCATCAGGTCGTCACCGTCTCGAACGACGCCCGTCTCGTCGACGGCGATCAGCCGGTCGGCGTCGCCGTCGAACGCGAGTCCCAGGTCGGCACCGAGTTCGCGCACCGCGTCCACCAGGCTGGCGACGTGGGTCGAGCCGCAGTTCTCGTTGATGTTTCGGCCGTCGGGCTGGTCGTGCAGCATCGTGAGTCGGGCGCCGGTCGCGGCGAAGAGTTCGTGGGCGATGTGGCTCGCCGCCCCGTTGGCGCAGTCGATCACCAGGTGCAGCGAGGAGAAGTCCCCGGGAACTATCGAACGCAGGTGACGACCGTATTCAGTCTCCGCCGTCTCGTCACGGGCCGGTTCCTCGAACGATTCCTGCGGCGCCGAGGGTGCGTTGTTCAACGCCGTGGTCACGGCATCCTCGGTGGCGTGGTCGAGTTTGCCCCCGCCGACGCCGAGCACCTTCAGGCCGTTGTCGTAGTACGGGTTGTGCGACGCCGACACGACCACGCCGACGCCGCTGCGCTGCTTGGCGATCACCGCGACGCCGGGCGTCGTGAAGCATCCCAGATTGATCGCGGCGGCACCCTCGTCGCGTAGTCCCGCGAGGACCGCGGCGGCCAGCGCGGGAGAGCTCTCGCGAGTGTCGTAGCCGACGAACACCGGTGCGTCAAAGACGCTCCCCACCGCCCGACCGAGCCGGTACGCGAGGTCGATGGTTATCTCGTTGCCGAATCGACCACGAATGCCGTCCGTGCCGAAGCGCACGGGCATGGCCATTAACGCTTCGAGTACTGAGGAGCCTTACGCGCTTTCTTGAGGCCGTACTTCTTGGTCTCTTTCTTGCGCGAGTCGCGAGTCAGCAGTCCGGCCTTCTTCAACGCCGGACGGACGTTCCCGTCAATCTCGAGGAGTGAACGAGCGATGCCCAGGCGCAACGCGCCGGCCTGACCGGCGACGCCGCCACCTTCGATCGTGGCGTCGATGTCGTAGGTCTGCTGGGCGTCGATGAGGCGCAGCGGCTCCATCACCATCTGGCGGTGGGTCGCCGACGTGAAGTAGTTGTCAAAGGCGCGCGAGTTGATGGTGATCGTGCCGGTACCCGGACGAAAACGGACGCGGGCCACCGCTTCCTTGCGGCGGCCGGTGGACTGGGTAAGCGGGCTTGACACTTAGTTTCTCCTCTTAACCGCGGCGAATCGCCGAGGTGTCGAACTTCACTGGCTGTTGGGCGGCGTGCGGGTGCTCGGTACCGGCGTACACGAAGAGCTTGCCCATCTGGGCGCGGCCCAGACGATTCTTCGGGACCATTCCCTTGATCGCGTCAAAGACCAGCGTCGCCGGGTCGTTGTCGAGCAGCGTCTGCCACGACGTCGCACGCAGACCGCCCGGGTAACCCGAGTGGTGATAGGCGAACTTCTGACTCGCCTTGTTGGACGTCAGGGCAATCTTGTCGGCGTTCACGATGACGACGTAGTCGCCGGTGTCAACGTGGGGGGCGAAGAAGGTGCGGTGCTTGCCACGCAGCAGCGAAGCGGCCACCGTCGCGACGCGCCCGAGCACGAGGCCCTCGACGTCGAGGACGTGCCACTCGCGCACAATCTCATTGACCTTTGGTGTGTAGGTACGCACAGTTCTTCCTTCAGCGATCTTTAGGACAGCCACCGCGAGGGGACTCCTAAGGGACTCTCTACCTTACAAAACCTGAGGGGCCCCCGGCAAATTCGCCGTATCCGACGCTCAGGAGGCTCAACCCCCCTGCAGGGGCCGGCGGCGGCAAAAACTCCCGCTGAAGGCTCTTCAGGCGCTGTTTCACGGTGTTCTCAGGCAGCTGACCCTGGCCGACCGCCACGATGGTCGAGGTGAGACAGCGCACCATGTTGTGACAGAAGGAGACGGCGCGGATCGAGAGGCGTACTGCCGGCGCGCCCGTCGGGCTGAGCCCCCACTCGTCGTCCAGGCGTTGCCAGCGCGCGAAGAGCACTTCACGCATCAGGGGGTCCCCCGCCTTCGAGTTCGCCGGGCGGCGGCAGAATGCCCGAAAGTCGTGGGTACCGAGCATGGCGGCACTCGCTCGGTTCATGGCGTCCAGATCGAGCGGGCCCTCGACCGACCACGACCAGGCGTTGGTGAGGTCGAGCCCGGGCGGCGCCGACTCGAGCACGAGGTAGCGATACTCTCGCCACGACGCCGAGTACCGGGCGTGGAACTCGTCGCTCACCGGCTGGGCGCTCAGAATGCGCACGCGACCGGCGAGTTGCTTGTTGATCGACTTCAGCAGCCGCGGCACCTCGGGCCCTCGGTCGTTGCGAAACATCCGCACCGGGAGATCGACGTGCACCACCTGGGCGAAGGCGTGCACTCCGGCATCGGTGCGGCCGGCCCCCACGATGTGGGGCGGTTCACTCAGGCGCAGGGTTCGCGCCAGCGTCTCTCGCAGCACCCCCACCACCGTGACGAACTGAGGTTGGTAGGCGAACCCGCTGAAATCACTGCCGTCATAGGCGAGGTCCAGCCGCCACCGTTGGGTGGCGCCGGGGGGTGGATCAGACGAACTCAATGCGCGCCATCGGGGCGTTGTCACCCTGACGCGGCCCAAGCTTCAAGATGCGCGTGTAGCCACCGGGACGCTCGACGTAGCGCGGGGCAATCTCGGTGAAGAGCTTGTGGGTCATGTCCTTGTCACGGATGAACGCCACCACGCGACGCTGCGCATGCACGGAACCCTCGGGGGAGTTCTTCGCCGCGGTGACGACCTTCTCGACGATGGGGCGCAACGCCTTGGCCTTGGCCTCGGTCGTCACGATGGACTCGGCCGCGATCATCGAAGCGACGAGGTTCCCCATCATCGCCTTCTGATGGGCGCTGTCGCCGCCGAATCGCTTGCCCTTCGTGGGAGTACCGCGCATGCCTAGTCCTCTACTCGCAGTGAGAGACCGCGCTCGTCGAGGCGGTCCGTGACGTCCTTCAGCGACGTCGCACCGAAGTTCGTAATGGAAGTCAGGTCGCGCTCGGTGGCGTTGATGAGCTGAGCGATGGTGTTGATACCAGCGCGCTTCAGGCAGTTGCGCGACCGCTCGGTCAGACCCAACTCCTCGATCCGAATGTCGAGCTCACTGGCGGCGGCCTGGGCGGTGCCCACGTCACCCAACTCCAAGGACGGTGCCTCTTCGTCGAAGTTGCCGATGAGCTCCACGAGCGAACCCAGCGTCTTGCCGGCCGAGGCCAGCGCCTCGCGCGGGCTGATCGAGCCGTCGGTCTCGATTTCGATCACCAGGCGGTCGAAGTCCTTCGACTGCTCGACGCGCACCGGCTCGATTTCGAAGCTGACCCGACGCACGGGCGTGAAGATCGCGTCGAGCGGAATGACCCCGATCGTCGACGATCCCTTGTTGCCTTCGGCGCCGACGTAGCCCTTGCCGCGCTCGACGGTCAGCTCGAAACTGAGGTTGCTCTTGGGGTTGGTCAGGTAGGCCAGGTGCAGGTCGCCGTTCAGAATCTCGACATCGGCGGTCGTCGACAGGTCGGCGGCCGTCACGGGGCCCTCGCCGCGCTTGTCCATGCGAAGCGTGACGGGCTCGTCGCTGTGGACGATCAACAACAGGTCCTTCAGGTTCAGGCAGATGTCCTGGACGTCTTCCTTGACCCCCTCGATGACCCCGAACTCGTGGAGGACGGCGTCGAACTTCACGCGCGTGGCCGCCGCGCCCGGGATTGACGAGAGCAGGGTGCGACGCAGCGAGTTGCCGAGCGTGTGACCGAAGCCGGGGTCGAGTGGTCCGATGCCGAACGACTGACGGTTGTTCAGTTCATCGCCGAGGGCCTCGATAGTGGGTCGTTGGATAATCAACATGGGGACTCCTTAAATTCTTTCAGTCGTTCGTTTACTTGGAGTACAGCTCGACAATGAGCTGTTCTTTGATCGACTCGTCGATCTGTTCGCGCTGGGGCACCACGCGCACGGTGACGGCGAAGCCGTTTTCTCCGGTCTCGAGCCAACCCGGAACCGTGCGGTCCAGGATGTCGAGGTTGCGCTTGACGTTGAAGTTCTCACGGGTGACGTTCTTCAGCGCAACCACTTCGCCGGGGCGGACGCGGTACGAGGGGATCGTCACGCGCTTGCCGTTGATGGTGACGTGACCGTGGCGCACGAACTGGCGGGCCTGCGAGCGCGACGCTCCCCAACCGGCGCGGTACGCGACGTTGTCCAGGCGCAGCTCGAGGAACTGGAGCAGGTTCGTACCGGTGATGCCGGGACGCCGACTGGCCTCCTCGTAGAGGTTGCGGAACTGCTTTTCGAGGATGCCGTAGATACGGCGGGCCTTCTGCTTCTCGCGAAGCTGGGTCAGGTACTCAGAGCCCTGACGCTGGCGGTCGCGGCCGTGCATGCCCGGGGGGAACGCTCGGGTCTGGCGGTCGGAGTTCTCTGAGACGGGGCACTTCAAGGTGAAGCAGCGCTCACCCTTCAGGTAGAGCTTGGTGCGTTCACGACGACAGAGTCGGCAAACGGGTCCGGTATAGCGAGCCATAATCTTCCTTAGCCTCGACGACGCTTCTTGGGGCGACAGCCGTTGTGGGGTAGCGGGGTGACGTCCTTGATGGCGACCACTTCGATGCCGGCGGCGGCCAGCGAGCGGATCGCGGTTTCGCGGCCCGATCCGGGACCTCGAACCAGCACGTCGACCTTCTTGACACCGTGTTCCATGGCCGCGCGGGCGCACTTCTCAGCGGCCAGCTGCGCGGCGAAGGGCGTCGACTTGCGCGAACCCTTGAAGCCGACGTTGCCCGACGAGGCCCACGCGAGCACGTTGCCCTCGGGGTCGGTGATGGAGACGATGGTGTTGTTGAACGAACTCTTGATGTGCGCGACACCAAAGGCGACGTTCTTGCGTTCCTTGCGACGACCCTTACGGACCGTGGTCGGCTTAGCCATTACTTCGTTACCTTCTTCTTGCCGGCGACTGTGCGCTTGGGTCCCTTGCGGGTTCGGGCGTTGGTACGGGTGCGCTGTCCGCGAACGGGCAGCCCCTTGCGGTGACGGATCCCCTGCAGGCAGTTGATCTCCATCTTGCGCTTGATGTCCTGGGCGACGTCACGACGCAGGTCACCTTCAACGGTGACGTTCTGGTCGATGTAGGCACGCAGCTTGTTCACGTCGGCCTCGGTGAGGTCCTTCACGCGAATCGACTCGTCGACTCCCGTCGCAGCGCAAATCTGCTGCGCGATGGTCGGACCCACCCCAAAGATATAAGTGAGTGAGATCACCGTTCGCTTGTCGCGTGGGATGTCTACTCCGGCAATACGGGCCATGTTCTTCCTCTCCTAGCCCTGACGCTGCTTGTGACGCGGGTTCTCGCAGATCACGCGGACGTGACCGGCCCTGCGAATGACTTTGCACTTCTCACACATGGTCTTGACGCTGGCGCGAACCTTCATGTCTATTCTCTCTCGACTCTTGGAACTTGAGCTATTTGTAGCGGTAGGTGATGCGTCCACGGGTCATGTCGTAGGGTGTGATCTCAACTTGGACCTTGTCCCCCGGGAGAATGCGAATGCGGTGCATGCGCATCTTTCCCGAACTGTGGGCGAGGACGGTGTACCCGTTCTCTAGCTCCACGCGGAACATGGCGTTGGGTAGAGGCTCGACAACGGTTCCCTCAACGGTAAACGCGTCTTCCTTTGGCTTGCTCAGGTTCTTTCTCCTTGTTTCGGCACTACGGGACGTGGTGGAGCAAAAACTCCTCCACGGATGGACCACTCGGGCGAGCCAAGAGGTCGGCTGACTATTCTACCGAATTTCTCCCCGAAAGCAAAACCCGGCCTTTTTGAGCCGACTCGACCACGGCCCCGGAGGGGGGTGACCCGCCAAATTGTGACTGGGGACCCTAGTGGCTACGGCGATTCCGGGTTCACACTGGGACAATGACGCACCAAGGGGACCGGGTGAGGCGATCGACGCTTTCGAGGGAGGCCTGCGTAAGCCTCCTGGGCGGGACCGACCTCGCCCGCGTCCTAATCTCCGTACGCTGCCTGCCCGCAGCCCTTCCGGCCCGGATCGCCATGATCGACAACGACCGGATGCTGCTGGCCAGCGCCGAAGAGTCGGTGCTCGTGGCCGCCTACCGCGGCGAGGTGCTTTCGGTGCAGATCGACGGTCTCGAAGCCGACGGCGCCACCTGGTCGGTGATGGCCTCGGGGATCGCCCAGCCGTCCACGGACGACCAACCGCTCTCCGCGCCGCTGCGCGAAGCCGTCGCCCGAGGGGCGAGGCTCGTCGAGCTCCCACTCTCAGTCGTGACCGGCGAACGGGTCGGTTGAGCCAAGCCTTCCCCGCACTCGGTGTGGAAGGCTTGGGAGATGACGTATCACCGGATCACCGATCCCGGACGGCTGCACGCACTCATCGACGCGATTCTGCTCATTGAGACCGACGCGAACCTGAACGATCTCCTGCGCACCATCGTCGAAACCGCCAGTCACCTCGTCGGCGCGAACTACGGAGCGCTGGGGGTGGTGGCCAAGGACGGCAAGACGCTCTCGCGCTTCATCACCCACGGCGTCGACGATCAGCTGCGCGAGGACATTGGCCAAGACCCCCGCGGTCACGGGGTCCTCGGTGAGATCATTCACAGCGCTCATCCTCTCCGAATTGACGAGCTGATCGACCACGCCAGTTTCGAAGGCTTCCCGACCAACCACCCAACGATGCGACGCTTCCTCGGCGTGCCCGTGAAGACCGGGGACGGACACGTCTTTGGCAATCTTTATCTCTCCAACCCGATTGACAGCGAACCGTTCGACGAGGAGGACGAGCTACTGGTTGCGGCCTTTGGTCGCGCCGCCGGGTTGGTCATCGATCAGGCCACGCTCCGCCGGAACCTGCGCGAACTGACACTCAGTGAGGAGCGTGAGCGACTCGCGAAAGACCTGCACGACACGGTCATCCAACGACTCTTCGGAGTCGGCCTCGCGCTGCAGATGACGCTGGCGACGCCAATGGACGACGTCGTTCGCTCGAGGATCAACATCGCCCTCGACGAGCTTGACACCACGATCCACGAGATTCGCACGACGATCTTCGAGATCGATCAAGAGGACCTCGAGGGCGGCGCCCTGTCGAGCCGGATCTCCGTGCTGACTGACGAAGTGGCCGCGCGCCTCGGCATCGACGTCGATCTGCGGCTCTCGCCCGACATCGACGTCGCGGTCGGGCGTCACTGCGCCCACCACACCATCCAGGCGCTGCGCGAGGCGCTCTCGAACGTCGCGCGCCACTCCCAGGCCAGCGCCGCGCGGGTCGACATCGAAATCGATGACGATCTCCTGGTACTGCGCGTGAGCGACAACGGGGTGGGCTTCGTGGCCCCCGTCGGCCCCGGACGAGGCCTTCGAAACCTGGCCTCACGGGCACGCGACCTCGGCGGCACGTGCACCATCGAATCGGCACCGGAGCGTGGCACACTGGTGCAGTGGACCGCGAACCGATTGGACTGACGTGATTCGACTGCTGCTCGTTGACGACCATGAGATCGTCCGGCGCGGCCTACGCGAACTGCTCGAATCGCACGACGACCTCCAGGTCGTCGCCGAGGCCAGCAGCGTGCAACAGGCCGAGGTCATCGACCTGGACCCGCTCGACGTCGCGGTGCTCGACGTCCGACTGCCCGACGGCAGCGGGGTCGATCTCTGTCGAACCCTGCGTGATCGCCGACCCGACTTGGCCTGTCTGATGTTGACGTCCTTCGCCGACAACGAGGCGCTGAACGCCTCGGTGCTGGCGGGGGCGAAGGGCTACGTCTTGAAGAATGTCCGTGGCGACGACCTGGTCAGTGCCATTCGCCGTGTGGCGAACGGCGAGATGCTGCTCACCGAGGATCAGATCGGTCGGGCCCGCGAGCGGCTGCGTCGCCAGATCACCGAGGACCTGCGCCTGGAGAGCCTGAGCAGCCAGGAACGCCGAATCCTCGAACTGCTCAGCGAGGGCCTGAGCAACCGCGAGATCGCCGCCGAGATGTTCCTCGCCGAGAAGACGGTGAAGAACTATGTCTCGAACCTCCTGGCCAAGCTAGGTTTCCAGCGGCGAACCGAGGCCGCGCTCTTCGCGCAGCGCCAGCACGACCGCGCCCATCCCCTCGACTAGGCGATGGTGAAGACCTCGGGGCCGTTCTTGGTCACCGCGATCGTGTGCTCGAAGTGGGCCGACAGTGCGCCGTCCTGGGTCATCACGCCCCATCCGTCCTCGAGGACGTAGGTCTCGTACGAGCCGACGTTGACCATCGGCTCGATGGCGAAGACCATGCCCTCCTTCAGCGTTGGTCCGGGCGTGCCGGGCCAGTAGTTCGGGACCTGAGGGCTTTCGTGCATCGCGGTGCCGATGGCGTGCCCGACGTACTCACGAACGACGGAGAACCGCGCGGACTCGGCGACCTTCTGAACGGCGCGTCCCACCTCGTGCAGGCGATTGCCGATGACCAGCTCGTCGATCCCCGCCCACAGGGAGCGCTCGGTGACCTCGATCAGCCGGCTCGCCTCGGAACTGATCTGGCCCACGCCCGCGGTGAAGGCGGCGTCGCCGTGGTAACCCTCCACGATGGCCCCACAGTCAATGGAGATGATGTCGCCCTCCTCCAAGACGTAGCCACCGGGGATGCCGTGGACGATCATGTCGTTCGGACTGGTGCAGATCACCGCGGGGAAACCGTGGTAGTTCAGGAAATTCGAACGCGCGCCGCGTTTGGCCAGGACCTCCGCGGCGATCTCGTTGAGCTGCATCGTCGTCACGCCCGGGCGGATCGCCGCGCGCGTCGCCTCGTGCATCTCGGCCACCACCTTGCCGGCCTTGCGCATCTTGTTCAGCTCGTCGGCTGAGCGCCTCACGCCAGCCCCCGCTCGTGCACCGCGGTCATGATGGCGCCCGTCACCTCATCGGGCGCCTGGTCACCGTTGACGCTCACCAGGAGACCCCGCGACTTGTAGAACTCGAGCAATGGCGCAGTATCCCGTTCGTAGGTTTCGAGGCGCTTGTGAATCGCGTCGGGCTGATCGTCGGCCCGCTGGATGACGTCGCCGCCGCACTTCTCGCACGTTCCCGAGATGGCCGAGATGTCGGTGTCGCGGTAGATCGAGCCACACTCCTGACAGACTCGACGCGACGAGAGACGCGCGGTGACGAGTTCGATCGGCACTTCCAGATCGACGCAGAGCTTGACGCCGTCGTCGCCCAGGATGCGTTCGAGCGCTTCGGCCTGAGCCAGTGTCCGCGGGAAGCCGTCGAGCAGGGCGCCGCGTGCCGCGTCGGGTTCTTCGAACCGCGCCTCGACCAGCTTGATCACCAGGTCGTCCGAGACGAGCGCACCCGCCTCGAGCACCGCCGCGACCTCACGACCGAGCGCCGAGTCGGCCTTCACCGCCGCGCGCAGGATGTCACCGGTCGAGACGTGGGGAATCGAGTAGGTCTCGGCGAGGCGCTTACACTGCGTTCCCTTACCCGCGCCCTGTTTGCCCAGCACAACGAGATTTAGACGTGCCGGCATGGCTATTTCTTCAGGAAGCCTTCGTAGTTACGCATCATGAGCTGGCTGTCGATCTGGCGCATCGTCTCCAGCGCCACGCCCACGGCGATCAGCAGCGTGGTGCCGTAGTACGGGAAGCGGTTGATGTTCCACAGGGCCATCAGGACGCTCGGCACGACCGCGACGGACGCGAGGAAGAGCGCGCCGACCACAGTGATGCGGCTGAGCAGCTTGGCGAAGTACTTCTCGGTCGGCAGGCCCGGACGGATCCCCGGCACGAAGCCGCCCTGCTGGCGCAGCATCTCGGCCTGCTGGTGCGGCTCGAAAGCGATGTACACGTAGAAGAACGTGAAGGCCAGGATCAAGAGGAAGTCCGAACCGATGTAGAAGAAGCTCGTCGGGTGCAGCGAGGAGTTCACGAAGTTCTGGAATCCGGTCCACGGCACGATGTTGGACATCAGCACCGGGATGTAGAGAACCGACGACGCGAAGATGATCGGGATAACCCCGGACTGGTTGACCTTCAGCGGGATGTAGGTCGAGTTGCCACCCATCTCCTTGCGGCCAACCACGCGACGGGCGAAGGTCACGGGAATGCGACGTTGACCGTTGTCCATGAAGACGATGAGCACGAGCAGCGCGATGGAGATCGCCAGGATGATGAAGAACTTGAACGGTCCGCCTTCGCTGTACACGGCGCGACCGCCCGTGGGCAGGCCCGCGACCACGTTCGCGAAGATCAGGAGGCTCATCCCCTGGCCAATACCGCGCTGGGTGATGAGTTCGGCGAGCCACATCACGAAGGCCGTTCCGGCGGTCATGATCGCCACCATGAACAGACCCATCCAGATGTTGAACTTGGGGATGAGGTCGATGTTGAAGCCGAGCAGCGCCTGGTCGTGGCCGTGGAAGGCGTAGATCAGACCGGTGGACTGCAGGAGCGCGAGACCGATCGTCAGGTACCGGGTGGTCTGGGTGATCTTCTTCTGACCGACCGCGCCCTGGTCACGCCACTGCGTGAGCTTGGGGATCACGGTCGTGAGCAACTGGATCACGATCGAGCTCGTGATGTAGGGCATGACACCCAGGCCGAACACGGCGAGGCGCGTCAACGCGCCACCCGAGAACAGGTTCAAGAAGCCGAGCACCCCGCTCGCCCCGGCCTTGGACTGGAGCAAACTGACCTGGGACCAACTGACGCCGGGAATCGGGAGATTCGCGCCCAGCTGGTACAGCGAGATGATGGCAATCGTGAACAGAACCTTGTTGCGAAGGTCCGGAACCCGAAAGATGTTCGCGAGTCGCTTGAGCACGCGCAGGCCTTAGCGGTTCTGGTGCTGGTTGCCCGACGCGGGGGGACGAACGGCGAACGGCTTGTCGAGCTCCGTCGTGGTCCCTCCAGCGGCCTCGATGGCGGCCTTGGCCGACGCCGAGAACGCGTGCGCCGAAACATTCAGCTTCGCCGTCAACGTGCCCCGGCCGAGGATCTTGACGAGATCCTTCTTGCGCGCCAGGCCATTGGCGACGAGCACCTCGGGGTTGACGTCGCTCAGCCCCAACACCACGAGGGCGTCAAGGTTGACGGGCGTGTACTCGACGCGAAAGGGGTTGGTGAAACCCTTCAACTTCGGGATGCGCTGCAACAGCGGCAACTGGCCACCCTCGAAGCCGGCCGGAATCGAACGGCGAGCCTTCTGGCCCTTGGTACCACGGCCGGCGGTCTTGCCACCCTTACCAGCGATGCCACGACCGACGATCCTCTTGCGGTGCGTTGAGCCTTCGGGCGACTTGAGATCGTGCAGCTTCATTAGTTGACCTCTTCTACTTTGATCAGGTGCGGCACGCGAGCGATCATCCCGTGGATCTCGGGGCGGTCGGGCAACACGTTGGACTGGCCGATGCCACGAAGACCGAGCGCGCGCAGGGTTCCGCGGTGCTTGGGCTTCGTCGCGATTGCCGAGCGAATCTGAGTGACTTTGAGCTGTGTCATGACTAGGCCTCCGTTACCTTGAACAGGTCACCCTCGCGCTGACGCTCGCGGTACGCACGAAGCGTGCCCGAAGGCATGACGTGGTCGGCCGTCTTGTCACGCGACGCGGCGATCTCTTCAGGACGACGCAGCTGCTTCAGCCCCTCGATCGTGGCGTGCGCGACGTTGATGCCGTTTGACGAACCGAGCGACTTCGCGATGATGTCCTTCACACCGGCCATTTCCAGAATGGCGCGGGCGGCCCCACCGGCGATGACACCGGTACCGGGAGCGGCGGGCTTCATCAGCACGCGGCCGGCACCCGAACTGCCGAGCACCGGGTAGACAATCGTCGTGCCGGCGAGGGGCACATCGAAGAGATTCTTGCGAGCCTCTTCGATGCCCTTCTGAACCGCGAGGCCGGCTTCCTTGGCCTTGCCGTACCCGAGACCGACCTTGCCCTTGCCGTCGCCGATAACCATGAGCGCGGTGAACGAGAAACGACGTCCGCCCTTCACGACCTTCGACACGCGGTTGACCTTGATGGTCCGCTCTTCGTACTGCTCTAGGTCAGTCATTAAAACTCCAGTCCGGCGGCTCGCAGCGCATCCGCAAAGGCGGCGACGCGACCGTGGTAGTCGAATCCACCCCGGTCGAAGACCACGGTGGTGATGCTGGCGGCCTTGGCGCGCTGCGCGAGCACCGCCGCCACGGCCTTGGCCCCGTCGATGTTGCCGCCTGAGGTGCCCTTCAGTGTGGGCTCAACGGATGAGGCGGCGGCCAGCGTGCGACCAGCGACGTCGTCGATGATCTGGGCCGAGATGTGCTTGTTACTGCGGCTCAACGCGACGCGCGGGCGTTCGGCGGTGCCCGAAAGGCGACGGCGAATGCGAGCGTGACGACGCAGGCGTAGTTCATGGGTAGTACGTGCCATTACTTTGCAGCCTTTCCTGCCTTGCGCATAACTCGCTCACCGAGGTAGCGCACGCCCTTGCCCTTGTAGGGCTCGGGCTTACGAAGTTTGCGGATGGACGCGGCCACCTGGCCGACGACTTCCTTGTCGGCGCCCTTGATGATCACGCGCGTCGGGGCCGGCACCTCGAAGGTGATGCCCTCGGGAGCGGTGAACTTCACGGGGTGCGAGAAACCGAGCGCCAGGTCCAACACGCCCGGACCGCCGGCGGCGGCGCGGTAGCCGACGCCGATGATCTCGAGTTCCTTGGTCCAGCCATCGGTCACGCCGGTGACCATATTGGCCACGAGCGTGCGCGTCAGGCCGTGCAGGGAACGGTACGTCGTCTCGTCGTTGATGCGATCAACCGTGAGCACGTCACCGTCCTGTTGGAGGGTGATGCCCTCGGGCAGCGTCCGGTTCATGGTCCCGTTGGGACCCTTCACCGTGACGGTGCTCTGCGCCACGCTGACGGTGACCGATGACGGCACCGTAATGGGATTACGACCAATTCGCGACATCAGCGAACCTCCTGTCGAACTGTCGGCTGGTTACCACACATAACACAGCACCTCGCCGCCCAGTTTGGCCTTACGCGCTTCGCGGTCGGTCATGAGGCCGTGGCTCGTCGAGACGACGGCCACGCCCACGCCACCGAGCACCTTGGGCATCTGGTCGGACTTCTTGTAGATCCGCAGACCTGGCTTCGAGACGCGCTTGATGCCGATGATGGTCTTCTTGCGGTCCTCTGAGTACTTCAGGTTGATCTCGAGCGTCGAGCCCGGCTTGCCGTCGACCTTGGTCACGGTGAAGCCGGAGATGAAGCCCTCCTTCTGGAGAACCTTCGCGAGGCTCTCCTTCAACTTCGAGCTGGGCATCTTGACGCTGTCAAACATGGCGGAATTCGCATTGCGAATCCGTGTCAGCATGTCGGCGATGGGGTCGGTCATTGTCATGGCTGTCCTCCTACCAACTCGCCTTGGTGACGCCGGGAATTTCGCCAGCGTGCACCATCTGACGCAAGCAGATACGGCAGAGGCCGAACTTGCGGTACACCGAACGCGGACGACCACAGCGCTCGCAACGGGTGTAGGCACGCGTGGAGAACTTCGGGGTCTGCTTTTGCTTGATTCGAAGAGCTTTCTTCGCCATGACTATCGATTCTCCTGCTTGAAGGGGAAGCCGTACGCGCGCAAGAACGCGCGACCCTGCTCGTCGTTCGCGGCGGTGGTGACGATCGTGATGTCGAAACCACGCGGCGCGTCGATCTTGTCGTAGTCGATCTCCGGGAAGATCAACTGGTCGTTGATGCCAAACGTGTAGTTCCCGTTGCCGTCGAACGACTTTGGCGACAGGCCACGGAAGTCACGGATACGGGGAATCGCGAGGCTCAGCAGACGGTCGAAGAACTCCCAGGCCCGGTCGCCGCGCAGGGTGACCTTCGTGCCAATGGGCTGCTCCTCACGAAGCTTGAAGCTCGCGATTGATTTCTTGGCCCGGGTCACGATCGGCTTCTGACCGGTGATGAGCTCGAGGTCGCGCTGGGCGCCCTCGAGGAGCGAGGCCTGCTGGGTAGCGCGGCCCACACCCGAGTTCAGCACGATCTTGGTGAGGCGCGGCACCTGCATGATGTTGTCGAGGCCGAGCTCTTCCTTCAGAGCCTGACGGATCTCCTGGTCGTAGCGGACCTTCAAGCGCGGACGAACGGTGGTGCTCACAGCGCCTCCCCACACTTGCGGCAGACGCGAACCTTCGTGCCGTCCACCATTCGAAGACCAACCTTGGCTGGGCCCTTGTGCCCGTCACACCACAGTGCGACGTTCGAGACGTGCAGGGGCATCAACTTGTCGATGATGCCCGCCTGCATGGTCGAACCGGTCTGCTTGGTGTGGCGCTTGGCGATGTTGAGGCCGTCGAGAACCACCATGTGGCTCGCCGGCATGGCCTCTTCAACCTTGGCGCGCTCGCCGCGGAACTTACCCGCGAGGACGAGCACGTCGTCACCCTTATGGATCTTCATTACAGCACCTCCGGCGCCAACGAGATGATTCGCATGAACTTCTTTTCGCGAAGCTCACGGCCGACGGGCCCGAAGATTCGGGTGCCGCGCGGCTGCAACTGGTCGTTGATCAGCACCGCGGCGTTCTCGTCGAACTTGATGTACGAGCCGTCGGGACGACGCCTCTCCTTGGCGGTGCGAACGACGACGCAGCGAACCACGTCACCCTTCTTCACCGCGGCGCCCGGAATGGCGTCCTTCACCGTAGCGATGAAGACGTCGCCGATCGAGGCGTAACGGCGGCGCGAACCACCCAGCACGCGGATGCAGAGGACTTCCTTCGCACCGCTGTTGTCAGCCACCTTCAGACGGGACTCTTGCTGAATCATCGAGCACGCTCCACAACTTCGGTCAGGCGCCAGCGCTTGAGCTTGGACAGGGGACGAGTCTCCTGCACGCGCACGCGGTCGCCGATCTTCGCTTCGTTCTTCTCGTCGTGGACGTAGAGCTTCTTCGTACGCTGTACCGTCTTGCCGTAACGGGGGTGACTCACCCGCTCGTTCACCGCGACGACCAGCGTCGAAGCCATCTTGTCCGACACGACAATGCCCTCACGGATCTTGCGGGGATTCTCACGGGCCGTGTCCTTGGTCGCGTCGGGCGTGACGTCGTGCGCCACTGCTGGTGTCGCTTCCGGCGTCTCCGTCGCTTCGTCGATCGTCTGATCGTTCGTTTCGTAATTCGTGATGTCAGTCATGACTACTCACCCTCTCCAACGGCCTCAGCGGCCGAGATCTCACGCTCGCGCAGGAACGTCGAGAGGCGCGCAATGTCCCTGCGCACCCCACCCAGTCGAGCCGAGTTGTCCAGCTGGCCGGTGGCCAGCTGGAAGCGCAAATTGAACAGCTCACGACGGGCCTCGCCCAGTCGCTCCACCAGTTCCTTGTCCCCGAGGAGACGCAGCTCCGCGACGTGTTCTTTCGTCTTAGCCATTAGATGCTCACTTCCGGTGTGCCGTGG
This sequence comes from Acidimicrobiaceae bacterium, assembly GCA_003133665.1. GTDB lineage: Bacteria > Actinomycetota > Acidimicrobiia > Acidimicrobiales > RAAP-2 > RAAP-2. The sequence goes on from PKYK01000024.1 coordinate 76,138, forward strand.
GTTCCTGGGCGGATGACGAACTTCGCCTTGATCGGCAGCTTCTGGATGGCGCGCTCCATCGCGGCGCGGGCCAACGTCTCGTCGACACCACCGAGCTCGAACAGGATGCGACCGGGCTTCACGACGGCGACCCAGAACTCAGGGTTGCCCTTGCCCGAGCCCATGCGGGTTTCGGCCGGCTTCTGCGTGACGGGCTTGTCGGGGAATACGCGAATCCACACCTTGCCGCCGCGCTTGACGTGACGGGTCATGGCGATTCGAGCGGCCTCGATCTGGCGAGCGGTGATCCAACCTCGCTCGAGAGCCTGAATGCCGAAGTCGCCGAACGACAACTCGGAACCGCCCTTGGTCATGCCGGCCATGCGACCGCGGTGTTGTTTACGGTGAGCAGTTTTGCGGGGCATCAACATGATTACTCAGCGTCCTTTCGGAAGTGCGGCGTGTCGGTGTGATCCTGGGCCGTGCGGCGCTCGATCTCTTCCTCCACGCTCAATTGGCGCTCGACCTCGTCGGTCGCGGCCAACAGGTCGGCCGGGTTCACGTCAACGGCGACGTCCTCAGCGACGGGCTCGGCCTCCACGCGACGACGTCCGCCACCCGCTCGCACGACACCCTTGGGTGCCGCGGACGATGCAGCGATCGGCACGGCGTCGCCGGCGGCCATGGCGGCCTCACGAACGATCTTCTCGTCATTGGTCAACTGGTAGGGCAGGATGTCACCCTTGTAGATCCAGACCTTCACACCGACGCGACCGGTCGAGGTGCGAGCCTCACGGAACCCGTAGTCGATGTCGGCGCGCAGCGTGTGCAACGGCACGCGGCCCTCGCGGTACGACTCGCGACGTGACATTTCGGCGCCACCGAGACGGCCCGAAGCCTGGATCTTCACACCCATTGCGCCGGCCTTCTGGACGGTCTGGATTCCACGCTTCATGGCGCGACGGAACGCCACGCGGCGAAGCAGCTGGTCACAGATGCCCTGGGCGATCAGCGCGGCGTCGAGCTCGGGCTGCTTGATCTCTTGGATGTTCAGCGAGATCTTGTTCTTCTGGCCGGTGATCTTCTCGAGGTCCTTCTTCAGGCGCTCGGCCTCGGCCCCGCGACGGCCAATCACGATGCCCGGGCGGGCGGTGTGGATGTCGACGCGGATGCGGTCCGAGTTGCGCTCAATCTCGATACGACTCACGGCCGCGCTCTCCAGCTGGCGCGTCAGGTAGTCGCGAATCTTCCAGTCCTCGATGACGAGTTCCTTGTAGCCGCGCTCCTTGAACCAGCGCGACTTCCAGTCCGTCGTGATGCCGAGGCGGAAACCGTAGGGATTTACCTTCTGACCCATTACTTGTCCGTCTCCTCAGTGGTGTCCTCGGACACCGTTTCGTCCGCTGAGTCCAGCTCAACGGTCGTCTCTTCGACGTCGCTCGCAGCGACGTCGCTCGTGACGTCGGTCTCAATCACATCGGCCTCGACCGCATCGGTCACGACCTCGGTCTCGACAATCTCGGGCTCGACTTCTTCCGCCGCCGCCTCGCGCTTGTTGAGGCTGGCCTGCTGGTCGGCGCGATGGCGCGACGAGGCCACGCGGCGGGTGCGCGACGCTGCGGCCTGGGCGCTTCGCGCGCTGCGCAGGATCTCGAGGCGATCTTCGTCGAGTCGCGACACGATCACCGTGATGTGGCAGGAACGCTTGCGGATCTTTCCCGCACGTCCACGGGCTCGGGGCGTGAAACGCTTCATCGTCACGCCCTCGTCGGCGTACGCTGCCGAGACGAAGAGCTCATCGGCCGAGAGACGGTCGTTGTTCACGGCGTTGGCGACGGCCGAAGCCAGCACCTTGCCGATGACGTCGGCGGCTTCACGGGTCGTGCCGGCCAGGATCTCGCGCGCGGTGTTGACATCCTCGTTGCGGATCAGGTTCAGCACGACGCGGGCCTTGCTCGCGGACATGTGGTAGCCGCGCAGCGTGGCCCGGGTGCCCGGGCGTTCGTTGGTCTTCGGGCCGGTCATCAGCGCTTACCAGTCTTCTCTTGTCCGGCGTGGAACCGGAACGTGCGCGTCGGAGCGAACTCGCCAAGCTTGTGGCCCACCATGGACTCGTTGACGAACACCGGGACGTGACGGCGACCGTCGTGCACGGCGAACGTGTGGCCGACCATGTCGGGGATCACCGTCGAACGACGACTCCAGGTCTTGATGACCTTCTTCTCGTTGGCCGCGTTCATCGCGTCCACCTTCTTCAGAAGGTGGGAGTCGATGAACGGACCCTTCTTTAAGCTTCGTGACATTCTCTACCTACCTCCGCGAGCCGCGTCCACGGCGGCGACGAATAATGAGCGCGTCTGATGTCTTTGGCAGACGCGTACGACCTTCGGGCTGACCCCACGGCGAGACCGGGTGACGACCACCGGAGGTCTTGCCCTCTCCACCACCGAGGGGGTGGTCGACCGGGTTCATGGCCACACCACGCGTCTGGGGGCGGATGCCCTTCCAACGGTTGCGGCCGGCCTTGCCGATCTTGATGAGCTCGTGCTCGGAGTTGCCGACGACGCCCAGCGTGGCGCGACAGTCGATCGGCACGCGGCGCATCTCGGTCGAGGGAAGCCGGAGCGTGGCGAAGCCGCCGTCCTTGGCGACGAGCTGCACGCTCATGCCGGCGCTGCGGGCCATCTTGCCACCGCCTCCGGGACGAAGCTCCACGTTGTGGACCGTCGAACCGGTGGGGATGAAGCGCATGGGCAGCGAGTTGCCGGTGCGGATGTCGGCCTTGGGACCGGACTCGACCATGTCGCCGACCTTCAGGCCGTTCGGAGCGAGGATGTAGCGCTTCTCGCCGTCGAGGTAGTGCAGCAGGGCGATGCGGCACGTTCGGTTCGGGTCGTACTCGATGGCGGCAACCTTCGCCGGCACGCCGTCCTTGTTGCGCTTGAAGTCGACGATGCGGTACTGCTGCTTGTGGCCACCGCCGCGGTGACGCGAGGTCTTGCGGCCGTAGTTGTTGCGTCCGCCCGTGTTGGGCTTCGGCTCGAGCAGCGACTTCTCCGGACGGTCCTTCGTGATCTCGGCGAAGTCCGAGACCGTCTGGAAGCGACGACCGGGGCTGGTGGGTTTGCGATGACGCAGTGCCATACCTGTCCTTAGCTCTCGAAGAGGTTGATTGAGTCGCCCTGCTTGAGGGTGACGATGGCCCGCTTCGTGCCGGGGCGCTGGCCCACGACACCGGTGCGACGGTTGCGCGTCGTCTTACCCTTGCGGTTGAGAGTGTTGACGTT
>PKYK01000034.1 GCA_003133665.1 Acidimicrobiaceae bacterium
TAACCACTGAGCTACGGCCCTTCGGGTACTGACGAAAGTAAAGCTCCCAGAGCAGGACTCGAACCTGCAACCTAGCGATTAACAGTCGCTTGCTCTGCCAATTGAGCTATCTGGGAATGCACCCGAGGGCAAGGGCCACGTTAGCACCCGCGGCCTGTCGCTACTGCTGATCAAACCACGCTTGCAGCCGCCGAGCCTCGGGACTCTCACGAACGGCACGGCGGCATCGTTCAATGCGTTTAGTCATTCCTTGGCGTGAGATTCCGTGAGCCCGCGCGATCTCTTCGAGTGACATCGTGCGAAACGTGTACTGCCAGAAGGCGTCAAAATCGTCGCCACAGAGGCGCCGCAGTTCGTCGATCACCCACGTAGGTGCGTCGGCCGGATTCGTCGGCTGCTTCACGTCCGACATCTCGTTGAAGTCGGTCGGCTCGTAGCGGCGCGACGACAGATCGCGATTCATCTGCAGGACCTCGGACGCCTTCGCCTGCGAAATCCCGAGACCCTGCGCGACGTCGCGCCTGGTAAGGCGCTTCGTGGGGTGGCTGCGTTCGAGCTTCTGCAACTCGAGTACGCGACGCATTTCGCTGTCGGAGAGTCCGGCCTGCTGCTGGACCGCCTGGTTCACCAGCTTCATGATCCAGTAGTTGGCGTACGTCGAGAACCTGGTGCTCTTCTCGGGGTCGAAGCGACGCAGGGCATTGACGAGGCCCTCTATGCCGGCGGCCTCTAACTCCTCGTTCCCGAAGCGGTAGCCGCGCTCCATCACCCGGGTTCGAACCAACCCGCACGTGGCCCGCAGCAGGAGCGACTCAGCCTCCTGACCGGCCTGGCGCAGACGCAGGAGGCGACGGCGCTCGGCGGGATCGGTCACGGCACCCTTCGCGAGAATGGCCGCGGCTTCGCGCCCCCGAAGGATGACGGGATGCAGGCGACGCTCCTCTTCCGGACTGAGCGGCGCGATCATCTCGAGACCGCCGATCAAGCCGAGCGATTCGCGAGTCACGAGTGGGGTGACGAAGTGCGCGCGAGGAGCCAGACACGCAAATCCTGCTCGGCGACGTCTCCGTAGGCGGAGCCCAGTAGTTGAACGCGCTCCTTGACGTCGCGGATGGTGGCCATCGCCAGGTCGGGGGCAATGGTGCCCTCACGCAACTCACGGTCGACATTCTTGAGCTCTTGGGCGACCGCGCTGCGCACCAACTGCGACACGACGGCGGTGACGTCGTCGGCGGTGTAGTCACGGTCCAGCTCGTCGACGACCAGCTGGCTGAGCACCTGGGCGGCCTCGTCGTCGCCGTTTCGCTCGAATCGATCGATGACCTCAGAGATCGGACTTCCCGAGATGAGCCCCTCGAAGATCTCGCGTTGGACGTCGTTCACGAAGTACGCCGCAATCAGGCGGTCCCTCACGTCACCGGGAAAGTGCACGCAGAGGCGCAGCGCCTCCAGGCCGGGTCGTGGCATGGCGAGGCCGGTGTTGCGACCTCTCGGTGCATCGAGACCGGTCGGTGGCTCGTTGGGAATTGGACGCTGCACCCCGCCACGGGCGATCTCGGCGACTCGGGGGCGAAGTGAGGCCGATTCCAGTCGCAACCGATCGGCCACCTGCATGATGTACTGGTCTCGCACCAGATCGCTCGGGTGTTCGGCGATCACCGCCAGGGCCGCTTCCGCCGCCCGCGCACGGCCTTCAGCCGTCGCGAGGTTGGCGCCCTCGAGCACACGCTCGAGTCGAAACTGGAGAAACGGCACGGCTTCGGCGACGGCTTGGCGTAGGGCGGCGGGGTCGCGCTGGGCCAGGTCGGCCGGGTCGCTCCCCCTGGGCAGTCGAGCCACCGCCACGTCGACCTCGTGTTGGCGTTCCCACTGGTAGACCGAGGCCGCCGCACTCTGGCCCGCTTGGTCGGCGTCGTACGCGAGCACGATCCGTTTCGCGAAGTTGCGCATCGTGCGAAAGTGCTCCTCACCGAGCGCCGTGCCACAGGTCGCCACCGCGCGGGGCATGCCGGCCATGAAGAACGCGATGACGTCGGTGTAGCCCTCGCACACGATGATCTCGCCCGTCTTGATGATGTCGTCCTTCGCCCAGTTGAGCGCGTAGAGCGTGCGGCGCTTCGAGTAGATCGTGGTCTCAGGGCTGTTCTTGTACTTGGGCTCCACTCGACCATCCGGCCGCTCCGGCGCACCGGGTCCCGGTGGCAGGATTCGCCCCCCCACGGCGATGGCCTTTCCCGAAGGATCGAAGATCGGGAAGATGATGCGGGCGCGCAGTGCGTCTTGACGGCGGTCACGTTTGTTGACGAAGCCGAGCCCCGTTCCCTCGAGGACCTTCGGACTGAGTTTTAGAGCGGTCGTGAGGGCATCCCACTCGTCGGGGGCCCATCCCAGTTTGAACTGGCGCGCAACCTCTCCACTGATCCCGCGGGTGCGCAGGTACTCTCGCGCCGGGCGGGCGTCGGGAGAATTGAGTAGGCGATCGTGATACCACTCCACCGCCTTCTCCATCGCCGCGAGGAACTCCTGGCGCTCCTTCCTAGCGGGCCCGGCGTTCGCGTCCTCGTGGAGCTCGATGCCGGCGCGATCGGCCAACAGACGCAGGGCGTCGATGAAATCAACGTGTTGCATCTCGCGGACGAAGGTGATCTGGTCACCCTTGGCGCGGCACCCAAAGCAGTAGTACCGTCCCTCTTCGGCATTCACGGAGAACGATGGGGTCTTCTCGCCGTGGAACGGGCAAAGCCCGCTCCAGCGCCGCCCGGTCTTCTTAAGGGCCACGTACTCACTGATAAGGGCCACGATGTCAGTGGCCGCACGGACCTGTGCAATCTCACTGTCCGAAATAGCCATGCTCAGAAGGTACCGCCTCAGTCGCACGACCCAGGCGTTGGTTCAGTACTTTGTTCCTAAACTGCTCCCCATGTCCGACTACGCCGTTGAGGCGCTGAATATCGTTCGCACCTTCAAAGACGGCGAGATCCTCGCCCTGAACGACGTAACCCTGCAGGTGCCGCGCGGCGAGGTCTTCGGACTGCTCGGACCGAACGGTTCGGGCAAGACGACCATGATCCGAATCCTGTCCACCATCCTGAAGCCGACGTCCGGCACCGCCTCGGTGAACGGGTTCGACGTGACCGAGCACCCCCAATCCGTCCGCCGAAGCATCGGGCTCGCCGGCCAGTTCGCCACCGTCGATGAGAATCTCACCGGATTTGAGAACCTGCGGATGGTCGGGCTGCTCAACCACATGGAGAAGTCCCGCGTCGTCAAACGCTCGCACGAGCTGCTCGAACGATTCGGTCTGAGCGGCGCCGCCAATCGCACCTGCAAGACGTACTCGGGAGGGATGCGCCGCCGACTCGACCTCGCCGCCGCGTTGGTCGCCAATCCGCCGCTCCTGTTCCTCGACGAGCCCACGACCGGACTCGACCCCCAGAGTCGCCAGGACCTCTGGTCCATCATCGAGGGCCTCGTCGAGGAGGGAACCAGCGTGCTGCTCACCACGCAGTACCTGGAGGAGGCCGATCGCTTGGCCAAACAACTCGTGGTGCTCAATCACGGCAAGATAATCGCCGAAGGCACGTCGGATCAGTTGAAGGCGCGACTCGGCAATACCGTCCTGTCACTCAGTTTCGCCACTACCGACGACGCCCGTCGGGGCGCGGAACTGATCCAGCACGTGTCCACGAAACCGGCCAACGTCGAGGGCACCGTCGTGGACATCACCGTAGAGAGCGGTCCCGCCTCCGCCGCCGAAGCCCTCCGTCGCATCGATGGCTCGGGAATCACCGTGGTCGGGTTGTCGCTTCGCGAGCCGAGCCTCGACGACGTCTTCTTGAGTCTCACGGGCCACAAAGTGGAAGACACCGATACCCCGACGACCGTCGAGGACGCCAAGGGGCGTCGCGCACGAAAGGCCCGCTCGTGACTCTCACCTCGTCGACTGAACGACACCACCGGAGTTCGCTGCGATGGGCCGTGAGCGACATCTTGACGATGGCCCGGCGAAACCTGCTCGCGCTCTTTCGCATTCCTACCGCGATGGTCTTCGCGGTCATCCAGCCCGTGATGTTCGTGCTCTTGTTCCGCTACGTCTTTGGCGGGTCCATCCAGATTCGCGGCTTCGATTACGTCAATTTCCTCATCCCGGGAATCCTCGTCCAAACGACCATCTTTGGCGCGATTGGCACCGCGATCGGTCTCGCCGAAGACCTCCAGCGCGGGCTCATCGAGCGATTCCGTGCCCTGCCCATGGCCCGCATGGCCGTACTCGGTGGTCGTACCGTCTCGGACCTGGCCCGCAACGTCCTCGTCCTCGTGGTGATCACCGGCGTTGGCATGCTGGTCGGCTTTCGACCCCACGGCGGCGTCGGGGCCTACGTACAGGCGAGCCTCCTGATGCTGCTGTTCGCCTACTGCATCTCGTGGGGGTTCGCCTACGTGGGTCTCGCGGCGCCGAATTCCGAGACCGCCCAGGCCATGACGTTCCCCCTGATCTTCCCCTTGACCTTCGCCTCGTCAATCTTCGTGCAGGTCGCCAAGCTGCCGAGCTGGTTGCGGCCCTTCGCGCGCAATCAGCCGGTCTCCCAGGCGGCCGAGGCCGTGCGCGGGCTCATGCTCGGCACGCCCCACGGTGAATCGACGTGGATCACGTTGATTTGGGCCGTTGGCTTGATTGCGGTGCTGGGACCACTGGCGACGTCGCGCTACCGACGGGCCCTCTAGGTCTTTCGTGGCGACGCTCGACATCGACGAACTGCAGGCGATTCTCACCGGGGCCTTCCCCGGCAGCGACGTCCCCCGGGTTGAGGCGGTCCAAGGCGACACCGTACTGATCTGCCAGCCGATCACGGATCGACACGGCCGGCCCGGCGGCACACTGTCGGGTCCGACGATGATGATGCTCGCCGACACGGCCGCCTGGCTGGCCATCCTCGCCCAGATCGGTCCGGTGCTGCTCGCCGTGACGACGAGCCTGCACATTGACTTCCTGCGCAAGCCCCAGTTGAGCGATCTCATGGCCCGGGCTCGGGTGTTGAAGCTCGGTCGCAGATTGGCCGTGGTGGACATTGAACTTTTCTCAAGAGGTTCCGTCGAACTTGTCGCCAAAGCGCAGGTAACGTACTCGCTGCCGTCTCCATCGCAGTAGACCGCTCGCTGCTTCCGCCTTCCACCCTCGCCCGCTTCACCGGACGCATCAAAAAGGAAACGCCTTGACCGCTGCGCGAACGTCTCGCCCACCTTCGAGAACGCTGATCACCGTGATGGCGATGGCGATTGGCCTCATCGTCGCCAACCTCTACTACCTGCAACCACTGCTCCACCAGGTGAAGGGGGATTTTCGCATCAGCACCGCGAACGCGTCGCTGCTGTTGACGCTGACCCAGATCGGCTACGCCGCCGGACTGGCCTTCGTCGTCCCCCTGGGCGACCTCGTGCCGCGCCGGCGCCTCGTCGTCGCCATCTTCCTCGTGGCGGCACTCATGATGGTCGGCGGGGCACTGCTGACCACGTTCGTTCCCTTCGCCGTCGTGACGCTGGTCATCGGCCTCGCCTCGGTCGGCGGCCAGGTGATCATCCCCTTCGCCGCTGACCTCGCGGAACCGGCCCAACGGGGTCGGGTCATCGCGCGCGTCATGACCGGTCTGCTGCTCGGCATCTTGTTGTCACGCACGGTGTCGGGGCTCGTCGCCCAGGTCGCCGGTTGGCGCACGGTCTACTGGGCCGCCGCGGTGCTGCTCGCGCTCATGGCCTTCGTGCTGCACCGCGTGTTGCCGGACGAGCCGGCGCGCAGTCACGTCCGCTACACGAAGCTCGTCGCCGGGTCGTTCTCCCTCCTCGCGACGCTGCCCGAGTTGCGCAGGCGGGCCTGGCTCGGCGCGCTGATCTTCGCGGCCTTCAACGCCCTGTGGACGACGCTGTCGTTCCACTTGTCGGCGGCGCCATTTCACTACTCCAACGGCGTTATCGGGCTCTTTGGACTCTTCGGCGTGGCCGGCGTCGTGGCGGCGAATCTCGCCGGCCATCACGCCGACAAGCAACGCAGCCACGTCGCGACCATCGTGGCCGCCCTGCTGATAACGGTCTCCTTCGTGATTCTCGCCGTCGGTCGGCACTCGTTCTGGGCGATCGCGGCGGGCATCATCGTTCTGGACGCGGGAATGCAGGGAATGCAGATCACCAACCAGTCGATCATCTACTCGCTCTTGCCCGAGGCGCGCAGCCGCATCAACAGCGTGTACATGGTCTGCGGCTTCACCGGCGCGTCCGTCGGCTCCTTCGCCTCGGGGCAGCTCTACGCCGCCTACGGCTGGACGGGCGACTGCTGGCTCGGCGGAGCCTTGGGCCTGGGGCTCTTGGTGCCGGCACTCCTTTGGCGAAGACCGGCGCCCTAGCGGGGACGACGCGTGGCGAGCACGCCGCGCAGCGTCATCGGCACGTCGATCGAACCGTTCGGCGCGAGCCGTTCCAGCTCCTCGCGCACCAGCGCCTCGAGTCGCTCCTTCTCCGGCGCGGGCCTCGTGATCACGCCCGAGTACGTGTGGAAGAGACCGACCAGCTGCTCGATGCTGCGCGTCCACGTCCAGTCGATGGTGATGGTGCGCACGTCGTCGAAGGGACCTTCCAGATCCGCCGCGGCCTCGTGGGCCCGCCGGGCGGACCACGACTGGTCGCCCGGTTCGCGCAGCGCCGCCAGGTCCTCGAGCCACTCGTGACTGCGGTCGAAGCCGTTGCCGAGCACGGCGAGGCGCCCACCGTCGCGCAGCACCCGGGCGATCTCCTGGGTCGCGTCGGGTTGGCGGAACCAGTGCCACGCCGACGACGTGACGACGAGGTCGAAGGTGCTGTCGCCGAGGGGGATCGCTTCGGCGGCGCCGGACAGGGCGGTCACGCCGGGGCTCTGGCGCTCGAGCACGGCCCTCATCTCGTCGTCCGGTTCGACGGCGCTCACGCGCGCCCCGCGCGCCAGCAGGTATCGGGTCACGATGCCGGTGCCGGCGGCGAGGTCGAGGACGTCGAGGCCCTCGACGGCTCCCAGCTCTCTCGCCAGCTCGGCCGGCGGGGCCGGACGGTAGCGGTCGTAGAGCCCGGCCACCGGACCGAACGAGCGGGCTCGGCCCCGGGTCATCTACAGCGGTTGGGTTCGGCCGACGAGGTCCTGGACGAGGTCGTCGATCTTGACGCGCGTCTGGGCCGTCGTGTCGCGGTCGCGCACGGTCACGGCCCGGTCCTCGAGCGTGTCGAAGTCGACCGTCACGCAGTAGGGCGTGCCGACCTCGTCCTGGCGGCGGTAGCGCCGTCCGATCGACTGGGTGACGTCGTAGTCGCACATGAAGAATGGCTGCAGCTTCGCCAGCACCTCGCGCGAGACGCCCTCGAGTTCTGGCTTCTTCGAGAGCGGCAGCACCGCGATCTGGTAGGGAGCGAGCCGCCAGTCGAGGCGCAGCACCGTTCGGGTCTCGCCCTCGATCACGTCCTCGTGGTAGGCCGCCAGCAGGAACGCCATCATCGCGCGCGTCGCGCCGGCCGCGGGCTCGATCACGTAGGGCGTGTAGCGCTCGTTCGTGCCCTGATCGAAGTACTCGAGCCGGGTGCCCGACGCGTTGGAGTGCTGGGTCAGGTCGTAGTCACCGCGGTTGGCGATGCCTTCGAGTTCGTCCCAGCCCCACGGGTAGGCGAACTCCACGTCGGTGGTGCCGCGTGAGTAGTGCGAGAGGTCGGCCTGGGCGTGCTCGTGCAGTCGCAACATCTCCTTGGGGATGCCGAGGTCGAGGTACCAGTCGTAGCGGGCCTTCACCCAGTACCGGTACCACTGATCGGCGTCGGCCGGTGCCACGAAGTACTCCATCTCCATCTGCTCGAACTCGCGCGTGCGAAAGACGAAGTTCTGAGGGGTGATCTCGTTGCGAAAGGACTTGCCGATCTGGGCGATGCCGAACGGGGGCTTGCGCCGGGTCGTGGCGAGCACGTTGGCGAAGTTGGTGAACATCCCCTGGGCGGTCTCGGGTCGCAGGTAGGCCGTGGCGCCGTCGCCCTCGACGGGGCCGGCCTGGGTCTTGAACATCAGGTTGAAGGCCCGCGGTTCGGTGAACTCCGTCGAGCCGCAGTTCGGGCAGACCCCGTCGATCTTGTCCTCCCGCCATCGTTCCTTGCACTTCTTGCAGTCCACGAGCGGGTCGGAGAAGGTCTCGAGGTGGCCCGAGGCCGCCCAGACGGCCGGTGGCCCGAGTATCGCCGCGTCCAGTCCCACGATGTCGTCGCGCATCTGGACCATCGAGCGCCACCAGGCCTGCTTGACGTTGCGCAGCATGTTCACGCCCAGCGGGCCGTAGTCGTAGGTCGAGCGAAATCCCCCGTAGATCTCGGCAGATTGGAAGATGAAGCCGCGCCGCTTGGCGAGATTCGTGACCTTGTCGAGCAGATCAGGGTCCAGGGCGGGGGTCGAATCCATGGCCCAAGGCTACCGGACTACTCCGCGTTCCTCAGCCGGACGATCACCTGGTTGGCGAGCAGTCGACCCTGCGGCGCCAACGTCACGCGGCCGTTCTCGACGCGGACCAGGTGCGCGATCTCGTCGAGCGAATCGAACGCCTCAGCCGGCACGCCTCGACGGGTGCGCAGCGCCAACGAGTCGCGTTCGAACTGCTTCGTCGGTTCGTCGAGGCGCTCCTCGCCGCCCAGGGGCCGCTCGCCGCCGTTCACCATCGCGATGTAGCGCTCGGGTGTGCGCACGTTCCAGTAGCGACGGCCCTGCTGGTGCGAGTGCGCGGCCGATCCGAAGCCGAAGTAGTCGCCTTGATCCCAGTAGACGTGGTTGTGGCGGCACTCGTGGCCGGGCTTCGCCCAGTTCGAGATCTCCTCCCACCCGTAGCCGTTCGATTCGAGCACCCGACTGACGAGGTCGTAGGCGTCGGCCGTCTCGTCCTCGTCGGGGTGGCGGCTCGGGTCCCGGCCCAACGGCGTCGCCGGTTCGGGCGTCAGGGCGTAGCAGCTGACGTGGGGCGGGGGGAACTCCAGGCTCAGCAGGTCGTCAAGCGTGTGTTGCACGTCGTCGAGGGTCTCGGCGCGCGAGCCGATGATGAGGTCCATGTTCCAGGTGGCGAAGCCCGCCTCGTGCACCGCTCGCGACACCTGCGCGTGCGCCATGGTGCCGTGGCGTCGTCCGAGGTCGGCGAGGACCGCGGGCTGGGTCGACTGGACGCCGAAACTCATCCGGTTCACCCCGCCGGCGCGGTACGCAGCAAGCCGAGCGACATCGGCGTCTTCGGGGTTGCACTCGACCGTGACCTCGCAGTCGTCGGTGCGCACGATGGCGTCGAGAATCTCCAGCAGTTTCTCGGGCGCGAGACGCGACGGCGTGCCGCCCCCGAAGAAGACCGACGTCGCCGCGGGCATGCCCTCGGCGTTGCTCCACCGGATCTCCTGGACGACCGCGGCGACGTAGTCGTCCATCAGGTGGTCACGGTCGGCGTAGGTCGCAAAGGCGCAGTAGTCGCATCGATGCGCACAGAACGGCACGTGGACGTACACGCCAAAGGGCTCGCTCACGAGTTCACCTTCACGAGCTGACGGGCCCCGGCGAAGCGCGTCCGGGCCTCTGGTCGCTCACCCGACGCGTCAACCATCGGAGCCGCGTTGTCGGCCAGGCGTAGATCACGTCGGAGCCAGTAAATGCTGTATGGGGATGACACGGTTCCTCGCAATGCTCGCAGGCACCTTACCGGTCGGCGCGCGGCGTCAGCGGCGCCGTCGACCGGGCCACGCGCAGACGCCGGCCGAAGTGCTGCTCGATCGAGTCCTGCGCGATCATCGCCACCTCGCCGGCCCCCGGCGGCGGCGCCTCTCGCAACACGTTGGCGAGGTCGCCACCCAGGATCCGTCGAATGAGGGCCAGCCCCTCGGGCGAGAGGGTGTGGCCCGATCGGCACGCGGCGCAGAGCGTTCCGCCCACTTGGGCGTCGAAGGCCACCAACGGACCCTCGCGACCGCAGTTCACGCAACTGTCGACGACCGGTTCGGATCCGTCGAGCGCCAGCAGCCGGAAGAAGAACGAGGCGGGAACCAGCGTCGGGTCGAACGAAGCATCGTCGAGGGTCAACAGCACGCGCGCCAACAGGTCGAAGATCCCTTCGTCGGCGACGTCGTCCGAGGGAATCGCGTCGACCACCTCCACGACCGCGTACCCGGCGTTGATCCGCTCGTAGGACGAGCGCAGCGTCGTCAGTCGTTCGCGGTGCTGCACCTGGCGAGCAATGTAGAACTCGCCGCGCGTCTTCACCAGGTGGACGCGCACGTAGGCGAGGGCCTCGAGCGTCCCGCCGAGTTTGCTGGTGATCTTTCGGATGCCCTTCGCCAGGACCCGGACCTTGCCGTGTTCGCGGGTCCAGAGCACCACCACACGGTCGGACTCGCCGGACTTGTAGGTCCGAAGCACCACGGCGTCGTCCTCGACCTCTCTCACTTCTTGGTCTTGTCCCCGTGTTCATCAAAGTGCTGCTGGCGCGGTTTGATGCCGAGGTACTTGTTCAGTTGCAGGCCGAGCACGACGAGAACGCCGAGCACGACCGGGATGGTGAGCGGCGCCACCAGGCTCGACACCCCGTTGGCCGCCAGCACCCACAAGAAGGCGTAGAACGCGAGGCCGACCACCAGCATGATCCGGCGCAGGCTCACTTGTCGAGACCTCCGAAGCGACGTTCTCGCTGTTGGTACTCCTCGATGGCCCCAAAGAGGTCCTCGCGGCGAAAGTCGGGCCACAGCACGTCGGTGAACACCAGCTCGGAGTACGCCATCTCCCAGAGCAGGAAGTTCGATATCCGGTACTCGCCCGACGTTCGCACCACGAGGTCGGGGTCGGGAAGTTCGGGGTGGTAGAGCCGGGATCGCAGGGCCTTCTCGTCGATCTTCTTGACCGGGACCTTGTCGGCCACGAGCCGCTGGACGGCGTCGACGATCTCGGCCCGTCCGCCGTAGTTGAACGCGATATTGAGCGTGAGGACCTTGTTCTGCTTGGTGAGCCCTTCGGCTTCGTCCATGCTCTGGAGCACCCGCTTGGGCACGCGCCAGTCGCGCCGACCCGAGAACGTGATGCGAACGCCCTCGGCGTGCAATTCGTGCTGGCGACGTTGCAGGAGCCCCCGGTTGAAGTTCATCAGGTACCGGACCTCGTCGACGGGCCGGCGCCAGTTCTCCGTCGAGAAGGCGTAGACGGTCAGTGTCTTCACACCAATGGCCAGGGCGCCGTAGGTGACGTCGACGAGCGCCTCCTCGCCGGCGGCGTGCCCTTCGGTGCGCGCGAGGCCCCGACGCTGGGCCCAACGGCCGTTGCCGTCCATCACCACGGCGACGTGGCTCGGCACGCTCCGTCGGTCAATCGACGCGGGAACCGCTGAGGGGCGTGGATCGGGCACGAATGAAACTTAGTTCGTCGACCTCGAAAAGAACTCGTCGCGGCCAGCCCCTAAGGTCGACGCGTGAAATCCTTCGACCCCGACGAGGAACAGTCCTACGTCGAACCCGACGACGAAACCGGCATCCGACTGGACGACGACGTCGTCGCCATCGACGCCGAGCGCGCCCTGGCCCTGCTCGATCGGATCACCCACGACCTGCCCGGCGGCGGGGAGAGTCGCGAGGGCCAGCGCCAGATGGTGCGCGCGGTGGCGACCTCGTTCTCGCGGCGCCAGCACACCGTGATCGAGGCGGGCACCGGCATCGGAAAGTCGCTCGCCTATCTCGTGCCCGCGGCGATGACCGCCAAGCGCGTCGTCATCGCGACGGCCACCAAGAACCTGCAGGATCAGCTCGCCACCAAGGACGCACCCACGGTGGCCCAGCACACCGGCGGCGTCAAGGTCGCGGTCTTGAAGGGCAAGAACAACTACCTCTGTCGCAACCGGGCCCACGGCGTCGGCGGCGGCACCCAGATGAGTTTCGACGACGGCACCGAAGTGCCCAAGGGCGTCGCCGACCAGATGCGCCGCATCCTGCAGTGGTCCAACGAGACCCAGACCGGCGACCGCGACGAGTTGCCGTTCGAAATCGACGCGCGCGCCTGGCGGGGGCTGTCGGTGACCCCCCAGGAGTGCCTCGGTCGGGTGCAGTGCCCCCAGGGCCAGGCCTGCTTCGCCGAACTGGCGAAGGATCGAGCCGCCGAGAGTTCGTTGCTCATCGTCAATACCCACCTCTACGCGGCGCACCTGGCGTCGGGATCGATGCTGCTGCCCGCACACGAGTTCGTGGTCTTCGACGAGGCCCACGAGATACTCGACATCTTCGCGACGCTGCTCGGGACGTCGCTCAACGCGTCGAGGCTGCGCGCCCTCGCGGGCGTCGCGCGACCGCTCCTCGGCGCGGACCACCTCGAGCGCTGCGTCGAGCTCGTCGCGGTGGCCGATCGATTCGCGGCGTCGCTGCAGGCCCAATTCGACGCCGAGCAGCTGACGGGGCTCAACGAGGACTGCGTTCGAGACCTCGGCCGGGCCAGCGAACTCGTCGTGCAGATCATCGAGGCGCTGCGCTCGTTCGCCACCAGCGGCGCCGAAGGCGAGGCCCGAAGGATCCGGGCCCTCGGACCGGCCGTCCACCTCGGCAACGACCTCGAGCGGGTCGCCAAGGTGCGCGACGGGGAGTTGCTCTATCTCACGAAACGCGATCGCGAGGTCGACATCGAGATCTCGCTCGTGGACGTCGGCCCCCGGCTTCGAGACGACCTCTGGGGCTCGGTGACGGCCGTTCTCACGAGTGCCACGATTCCCGACACGCTGCCCGCGAGTCTCGGACTGGCTGGCGACTGCGTCGTCGAGCACTTCGCCAGCCCCTTCGACTACCAGACGAACGCCCTGCTCTACGTTCCCGACAACTTCCCCGAGCGCAAGGCCGCCGGCGCCGAAGCGGCGATCATCGACGAACTCGTGGAATTGATCGCCGCGGCCGGCGGACGCACGCTGGCGCTCTTCACCAACCGGTCGGTGATGAACCGGGTCGCCGAAGCAGTGTCGCCGCGCCTCGACACGCCGGTCCTGGTCCAGGGAACGTTGTCACGCCAACGAATCATCGAGGAGTTCCGCGACAGCGCCGAGGCCAGTCTCTTCGCGGTCACGAGTTTCTGGCAGGGAATCGACGTGCCCGGACACTCGCTCAGCCTCGTGACCATCGACCGGCTGCCCTTCGCGGTGCCGACCGACCCCCTGGCCGAAGCCCGGCGCAGCCGATCCGAGAGGCCCTTCTACGAGGTCGATCTGCCCCGGGCCGCCATGCTGTTGGCCCAGGGGGTGGGACGACTGATCCGAAACAGCACCGACCGCGGCGTCGTGGCGGTTCTCGACACCCGCCTCGCGGAGTCCAGCTACCGGTCGGCGCTCTTTCGCAAACTGCCGCCGATGAAGCGGACCCGCGACAAGACCCAGGTCCACGCCTTCCTGCGCGAACTCCGGGGCGAACCACGCGACCTCAGCAGTCCACCCCAATAGGCCGGGAACAACGGTCTTGCCAGACCATCGGTTCGATCCGACCCTTTCGGGGTCGGATATACTACTATTTCACTAGATAATATGGTGAAAGCGAGAAGGAGTCCCCTTGCACATTGATACCTACCTCGTTCTCGGCAGCGCCGTGGTGGGACTTCTCGTCGGGATGACCGGTATGGGCGGAGGAGCCCTGATGACCCCGATGCTGGTGCTGGTCTTCGGCATCGCACCGTCCGCGGCCATCTCCTCGGACCTCGTGGCGGCCCTCTTCATGAAGCCGGCGGGCGTCGCGATTCACTGGCAGCGCAAGACGGTCCAAGGCCAAATAGTGAGGCTCCTCTGCATCGGCTCGGTGCCGGCGGCGTTCGTCGGCACGTACGCCATGCACCTGATGGGCCAGAGCGCCGGCGCCGAACGGCACCTGCAACTCCTCCTCGGCCTCGCGCTCGTGACCGGGGCCGCGGCCATGATCGTTCGTGCGCTGATCATGAAGCAGCGCACCGCGACGAGCGACGTGCTGGCGGTGCGAACGCTGCCCACCGTCTTGGTCGGCATCGGCGGGGGCTTCATGGTCGGGCTCACGTCGGTGGGCGCCGGATCACTCATCCTGGTGCTCCTGCTGGCGCTCTACCCCACCATCCGCAGCGACCAGCTCGTGGGCACGGACCTGGCCCAGTCGGTGCCGCTCACCCTGGGCGCCACCGCGGGCACCCTGCTCTTTGGCCACGTGGCCTTCGCGCTGACCACCTCGATCATCCTGGGCAGCGTGCCCGCGGTCATCATCGGCTCACTGATCTCCTCGCGCGGAACGAACCACCTGATTCGACCCGTCATCACCGGCGTCGTCCTGCTCAGCGGACTCAAGTACCTGGGGCTTCCCACGACCGCGCTCGGCATCGCGGCGCTGCCGACGATGCTCTTCGTGCTGGTCGCGATCCTGCGGGCGAAGAACGCTGTTCCAATGGACAATCTGGCGATGCCCTCGTCAGTGCGTCGACAGTTCGACGCGCTCGACCCGCAGTCCTAGTAGCCGAGGCGGTCGAGGATGTCGTCGCGCTTCTGCCAGCCCGGCTCGACCGAGACGCGTAGCTCGAGAAAACAGCCCTCCGGCAACTGACGGCGTGCGGCGATGCCCACGTCCTTCAACAGTTGGCCGCCCTTGCCGATCACCATGCCCTTCTGGCTCTCGCGCTCGACGAGGATCTCGACGGTGATATGGGGCCATTCGAATTCGGTCACTCGACAGTGGATGGAGTGGGGAAGTTCCTGCTTGGTCTTTCGAACGAGCTGCTCGCGAACGAGTTCGGCCACCCACATCGCCTCGGGCACGTCGGACACCTCGTCCTCGGGGAACAGGTACGGGGACTCGGGCATGGCGTCTCTGACGTAGCGGACCAGCTCGGCCGTGCCCTCGCCCGTCTTGGCCGACACCGGGAAGTACTCCACGCGGTCCACGACGTCGCCGAGCTGGCGATCCTCGGCGATCTCGCGCACCGCGTCGACCGCCGCCATCAGCTGCGCTGCGGTGGCCTCGCGTGACGTTCGGTCGATCTTGTTGACTACCACGCACGGCCGGGGTCCGGGCTCGTGGCGCGACGACTCGAGCAGAGTCGTCAGGACCATTCGGTCTCCCGGTCCGATCGAGGCGCCCGCCTCGATCACCGCCAGGATGACGTCGACGTCGTCGGCGGCGGCGCGTGCGGTGTCGTTCAGTCGCCCGCCGAGTGTCGTGCGGGGCCGGTGGATGCCCGGCGTGTCGACGAAGATCACCTGAATCCCGTCTTCGGTCAAGATCCCGCGGATGGCGTTGCGCGTCGTGTTGGGCGAGGGTGAGGTGATTGAGACCTTGGTGCCGATCACCTGGTTCAGCAGGGTTGATTTGCCGACGTTCGGTCGCCCGATGATGGCCGCGAACCCCGAACGCGTCATTCGCTCTCCAGTGGCTCGATGAGCACCTCTTCGATGCGCCGGCCATCCATGCGCACGACCGTCAGACGGTAGTGGTGCGTCGCGTAGACGTCACCGACGGCGGGCACGCCACCGGCCAGATCGAGCACGAGTCCTCCGACCGTGTCCCAGCCGTCCTTGGGCAACGCCAACCCGTAGTCCAGGTTCGCGTCGTCGATGTTCAACCGACCGCTCAGCGTGATGCCGGCATCAATCGACTGGGCCGCGCTCTCCACTTCGACGGTCGGGTCGGACTCGTCAGTGATCTCGCCGACCAGCTCCTCGAGAATGTCCTCCAGGGTCACGAGCCCGGCCGTCCCGCCGTACTCGTCGACCACCACGAAGAGGTGGCTCTTGGCGCGGCGGATCTCCGTGAGCAGCGACGCCACCCTCTTGGTCTCGGGGACGAACTGGGGCTCTCCCATGTGGTCGCGCACCAGCTCCTCGCCGTGACCGTTCGCCACGAGGCCCGCGAGGTGACGAAGATTGACGATGCCGACCACGTCGTCGACGCCCTCGCCCAACACGGGGATGCGCGAGCGGCCGGTCTCGATCGCGAGGTCGAGTGCGGCGCGAATCGTCGCACTGTCGGCGATGTCGACCATGTCGATGCGCGGCACCATGACTTCGCGCACGATGGTGTCGCCGAACTCGATGACCGAGTGGATGAAGTTGCGCTCCTCCGAGGCAATCGCCTGGTCCTCGTGCGCCACGTCGGCCATCGCCAGGATCTCGGATTCGGTCATCCGCTGGGTCGCACCGGGCGAGCCGAACAGACCGTTCACCGACTTAGCGATCGCGAGGAGCAGGCTGGAGATCCACTGGATTGGCCAGAACTTCAAGATCGCCCCGACGATCGGCGCGGCGGCCAGCGCGGCGCTGTCGGGGTACTGCACCGCGAAGTTCTTCGGGATGGCTTCGAAGATCACGAAGATGACGACGACTTCTCCGGCCGTGGCGACCAGCACCCCGGCGGCGCCAAAGAGGTGGCCCGCGAGCACGCCGACCATCGTCGCCGACACCAATTGGCAGATCAGGACCAGCAGCAGGAGCGGATTGAGGAACATCTCCGGCGTCTCGGCGAGTTCGACGAGTGCCCGCGCGCCGTGGCGTTCCTGGTCGCGCAGTGAACGGGCCCGGGACTTGTTCATCCGCACCAGTGACGTCTCGGCCATGGCGAAGAATCCCGACAGGATGAGCAGCACGAGCACGCTGAGCGAGAGATACGTGTCGCCGCTCGACCACGTGGCGGCGATCACGAGCCACCCGCCTTGTAGTGTCGGGCGAGCAGCTCGCGTTCACGGGCTTCCATGCGATCGGCCTCGTCATCGACCGCGTGGTCCCAGCCCAGCAGGTGCAGGACCCCGTGAACGACCAGGAGCGCGATCTCATCGTCAAGGGAGCACTCGTGCTCGATCGCGTTGCGCGCGGCCACGGCCGGACAGATCACGATGTCGCCGATCAGCTGGGGTATCTCGGGCGTCGGGGGCTCCCCCGGACCACTGCCCCCCGCGTCGGGTACCCGACCGGTGGGCTCGGGCTCGGAGTCGATGGGGAAGCTGAGGACGTCAGTCGGACCGTCCTTGCCCATGAACTGCTGATTGAGCGACGCGATCGTGAGCTCGTCGGCGAAGATCAGCGAGACCTCGGCGAGCCCGCGCACGCCCTCGTCGACCAGTGCGCCGTTCGCGAGGGCGATCCAGCGCTCGAGGTCGATGTAGTGGTCGTGCTGCTCGTCGGCGGCGTAGATGTCGATGGTCATGGCGTTTGCTGCTCGTACGCGGCGACGATGTCCGCCACGATGCGGTGGCGCACCACGTCCTTCGCGCCCAGGTGCACGAAACTGATGCCCTCGACGTTCCAGAGGATCTTTTCGATAGGGCCGAGCCCGCTGTTCTTGCCGTTGAGGTCGATTTGGGTGACGTCACCGGTGACGACGGCCTTCGAATTGAAGCCGATGCGCGTCAGGAACATCTTCATCTGTTCGGGTGTGGTGTTCTGCGCCTCGTCCAAGATGATGAACGAGTCGTTCAACGTTCGCCCGCGCATGAACGCGAGCGGGGCGACCTCGATGGTGCCATTGGCGATGAGCCGCTGGGCCCCTTCGGGTCCGACCATGTCGTACAGCGCGTCGTAGAGCGGGCGCAGGTACGGGTCGACCTTGGCCATCAGGTCACCGGGCAGGAAGCCGAGGTGCTCGCCCGCTTCGACCGCCGGACGCGTCAGGACGATGCGCTGGACCTGGCGACGATGCAGGGCCTGCACCGCGGCGGCCACCGCCAGGTAGCTCTTCCCGGTGCCGGCCGGTCCGATGCCGAAGGTGATGATCGACGCCTCGATGGCGTCGGTGTAGCGCTTCTGTCCGGCGGTGGACGGACGTATTGGCTTGCCCTTGGCGCCGCGGACGACCTCGTGACGAAGCACCTCGCTCGGGCGCAGGTCGTCATCGACCATGTCGATCGTGCGAGAGATCTTGGTCGGGTCGAGCGCCTGACCGCTTTCGAGCACCAGCACCAGTTCGTCAAAGAGCCGCAGGACTTTGGCGGCGTCGGGGCCCGCCACCGAGATCTGGTTGCCCTGCACGCGAATCTTCGAATTCGGGAACGACCGTTCGACCACTCGCAGGTGCTCATCGCGCGGACCGAGGAGGCCGGCCATGAGATGCGTGTTGGGAACGAAGGTGGTCGCCGTCAGAGCCTCACCGGCCGAGGCATCAAAGGTCATCCGGGGGGCCACTCCATTCGCCGTCCGCCGAGGACGTGCACGTGCAGGTGCGCCACGCTCATCTGGGCGTCAGCTCCGACGTTGATCACGAGTCGATAGCCGCTCTCGCGAATGCCTTCGATCTCGGTCACGCGCTGCGCGAGCAGCACGAGATCGTCAACGACGCCACCGTGGTCGCTCGCCACTTCGTCGGCACTCGTGATGTGCCGTTTGGGCACGACGAGGACGTGGACTGGCGCCTGGGGGGCGAGGTCGTGAAACGCGTACGCCGTCTCGCTCTCGGCCACGGGCTTCGACGGAATCTCCCCCGCGACAATTTTGCAGAACAGGCAGTCACTCATGTGTTGCACTCATCATTACCCATCGCGCCGCCCGTCCAATGTAAATCCCCAGCCACCAGCACCGAAGGCCAGCAGCGACGCCGCGACCACGCCGGCGGTCTCGGCCCGCAGCACCGTCGGGCCCAGCGAGACCCGTCGCCGGTCGTTCGTCCATTCGTCGGGGGCCCAGCCGCCCTCGGGCCCGATGGCCACCGCCACCACCCCGGTCCAGTCCCCGTCGCCGTCGAAGTCCGCCACGGCCACGTTCACCGGCACGTCGCTCACGTTCACGGGCTCGTCAACCACCACGTCGTACGTGCGCCGAGACTGCCCGCCCGCCTCGGCGGCGATCCGCCGCCAGCGCGACACGACCTTGCGGCGCGTGTCGCCCTTGAACTTCACGGCGAGACGTCGCGTGATCAGGGGCACGATACGACTGACGCCCAACTCGGTCGCCTTGGCGACTGCCCATTCGCTGCGATCCCCCTTCAGCGGCGCGAGGTACAGCGTCGTGGGTGGCGTCGACGGATCGACGCACACCGGCGTCACGCGCGTCAGCGCGGCCGCACCGACTTCGCAGATCGACCACGAGCCCTTCCCGTTCGTCGCGACGATCTCCTCGCCGCTTCGCGCACGCAGCACGGTGCGCAGGTGGTGCTCGTCATCCTCGGTGAGCTCGGGTCGCTGCGGGTCCTCGACGTGGAACTGTCCGAGGGCCGCGACGCGCCGGGGCCACTCCTCGTAGGTCACCGCTTGGAACCGCGATGACGGGAGAACAACCCTCCGGTGGGCTCGTGGATCGGTTCGCCCCGGTGAGCGGCGAGTTGACGAAGGAGATCGGCCGAGGTGTCGTCGAGGCTGGTCGGCACGTCGACCACCAGGTGCACGTAGAGGTCGCCGCGACCGCGACCGTGCAGGTGTTCGACCCCTTCGTGGCGGAGCCGGTGCACGGTGCCATTCGCGCTGCCCGGTTCGACCTCAACGGCGGCCGTCGCTCTCAGGGTGGGCACTTCGATGGTGGTTCCGAGTGAGGCCTGCGTGAAGGCGATGTGGGCCTCGTGGTGCAGATCGTCACCGACCCGCTCGAAGCGTTCGTCGGGCAGCACCCGCAGGTGCACGAAGAGACGACCGTTCGGACCGCCGCGGGGTCCAGCCGGTCCGCGCTCGGCGAGTCGCATGGTCGAACCGTCCTCGACGCCGGCCGGGATCTGGAGCGTCAGGGTGGACGTGGCGTTGAGCCGGCCCTCCCCGCGGCAGTCACCGCAGGGCGACTCGATCCGAGAACCCGTGCCGTGGCAGCGCGAACAGGGCATCGAAGTGACCATCTGGCCGAGAATCGAGTTGCGCACGCGGCGCACTTCGCCGATGCCGTCGCACTCCTCGCACCGCGTGGGTGACGTCCCCGGCGCGCATCCCGAGCCGGCGCAGGTGTCGCAACGCTGGGGCAGGGTGACGGTCACTTCGTGGGTGGCCCCAAAGGCGGCGTCGTCGAGCGTGATGTCGACCGAGATCTCCGCGTCGGGGCCGGGCTGGGGGCCACGACGCTGCGGGGTCCGGCCCCCCATCCCGCCGAAGAACATGTCGAAGATGTCCTGGACCGACCCGGCGCCGAATGGATTGGCGTCACCGACGTCAGCACCGAAACGGTCGTAGTTGGCCCGTCGATCCGGATCGGACAGGATCTCGTAGGCCTGCGAGACCTCCTTGAAACGGGCTTCGGTGCTGGGGTCCCCGGGATTCGCATCGGGATGGTACTGGCGCGCGAGTCGCCGGTAGGCCTTCTTCAGTTCGTCCGGCGAGGCGCTCGGGTCGACCTCGAGCACGGCGTAGAGATCCGGACTAGCCACGCTCATCATCTCCCGCGTAGTGCCGGGTCAGTTGTTGGGAGACAACCTGCGCCGCGGCCATCGCTTCGCGGTACTTCATGCGCGTCGGGCCGAGCAGCCCGACGGCCCCGGCCGGCAGCCCGTCGATCGTGACCGGGGCGACGATCACCGCGCAGGACGAGAGGGGCTCGTAGCCGGTTTCGGCGCCGATCGCGACCGAGAGTCCCTGATCGAGGATGTCCTGGACCAACGAGACCACGAGCAGTTCCTGTTCCAGGATGCCCAGCACCTTGCGCACCGTCTCGACCCCGTCGAAGACCTCCGCCACTTTGGACGATCCACCGATGAAGACCTGCTCGCCGTCGGAGGTCGGTTGCTCGGCGTGCAGCACGCTCACCGCGTCGCGAACGAGGGTCGCCACGTGGTCGGCTCGTGAGGGCACCTGCACTCGGGTGTGCAGGGTCGTGCCGATCAGGAGGGCGTTGAGTTGGCGCGAGGCCTCGGCGACGTCGACGTGCTTGACGTCGAATGCCGAGACGATGCTGTGCTTGACGACAGAACCGTCGGAGAAGACGGTGACCAGCAGTTGGTGGCGCGCGTCGAGATTCACGAGCTGCACGCTCAGCACCGTGCTATTCGAGTGACCGGCCCCGACCACGACCGACGTGTAACTGGTCAACTGGGTGAGCAACATCGACGTCTGTTCGAGGACGTCCTCGACCTCTCCTCGCACGTTGGCGAAGAACTCCTTCACCTGGTGCTGCTGGGCCGAACCGAGAACGCCGGACTGCAGATGGTCGACGAAGTAGCGGTAGCCCTTGTCCGTCGGCACACGCCCGGCCGACGTGTGGGGTTGAGCGAGGTAGCCCTCGCGCTCGAGCGCGACCATCTCCGAGCGGACCGTCGCGGGCGACACCACGACGTCGGCGTTGGACGCCACCGAGGACGAACCGACCGGCTGGGCGGTATCGACGTGCTCGTTGACGACGGCCTGGAGGATGGCCGCCTTGCGGGCGTCGAGGTCGTCGCGAGACGACGGTGGTGCCTTCGTGGCGCGACGAGCCATAACTTCCTCCTTATTAGCAGTCAATTCTACCGAGTGCCAACGAATCACGGCACTTCTGCGACCGGCCCCCGTTTCGGCCGTCCCATTGCCCGAGAACCCCCGGTTCATTAAGGTTCGCCCATGATCACAATCGAAGAGCCCCGGCGCGTTGCACCACCCGTGTCGGGCAAGGAGCGCCATCAGCTCGATTCGTGGCTCGACTTCTACCGTTCGACGCTGCTGAAGAAGTGCGCGGGCCTGAGCGTCGAGCAACTGTCACGTCGACCGGTGCCCACCTCGGACCTGACGTTGCTCGGACTGCTTCGCCACATGACGTTCGTGGAACAGGTCTGGTTCGAGATCACGTTCGCGGGCCTCACCGTCATCGAGTACTACAAGCGTGACGACGACCGCGACGCCGATTTTCACGACCTGGCGAGCGCCTCGCTCGAAGAAGTCGTGGAACGCTTCTACACCGCCTGCGGGCGCTCGCGTGAAATCGCGGCCGCCCACGACCTCGACGAGTTGGCGCTGGCGCCGCGGCGCGGCCGCGAGGTCGACCTTCGCTGGATCTACGTCCACATGATCGAGGAGTACGCGCGCCACTGCGGTCACGCCGACCTGCTGCGCGAGCTCATCGACGGCGCGACCGGATACTAGTCAGTCCTCGAGTTTGAGGGCTGCGACGAAGGCCTCTTGGGGGACTTCCACGCGCCCCAGGTTCTTCATCCGCTTCTTGCCCTCCTTCTGCTTCTCGAGGAGTTTGCGCTTCCGGGTGATGTCGCCCCCGTAGCACTTCGCGAGCACGTCCTTGCGGCGGGCCTTCACGGTCTGACGGGCGATGACCCGGCCCCCGACGGTCGCCTGGATCGGCACGTCGAACATCTGGCGCGGGATGAGCTCCTTCAGCCGCTCGGCCATCCTTCGCCCGTAGAAGTCGGCGTTGGATTTGTGCACGATCGTGGAGAAGGCGTCGACCGGTTCGTGGTTGATGAGCAGGTCGACGCGCACGAGCTGGGAGGTGATGTAGCCGCTCTGCTCGTAGTCCAGGCTCGCGTAACCCTTGGTGCGACTCTTCAGCGCGTCGAAGAAGTCAATGATGACCTCGGCGAGGGGGATCGAATAGCGCAGCTCCACGCGCTCGGTGGAGAGGTAGTCCATCTTCTTCATCTCGGCTCGACGTGACTGGCAGAGGTCCATCACGGTTCCCAGGTACTCCGCCGGGGTAAGGATCGAGATGTCCAGCATCGGCTCGTCGATGTGGTTGAGCCGACTCGGGTCGGGCAGGTCCGTCGGGTTGTCGATGTCGATTTCGGTCCCGTCGGTCAGGAAGGCCCGGTAGACCACCGAAGGGGCCGTCGCGATGAGGGCGAGGTCGAATTCGCGCTCCAGGCGCTCGCGAACGATCTCCATGTGCAGCAGGCCCAGGAAGCCGCACCGGAAGCCGAAGCCCAGCGCCTTGGACGACTCGGGCTCGTAGGTGATCGAAGCGTCGTTGAGTTTCAGTTTGTCGAGCGAATCGCGCAGATCGGGCAGGTCGTCGCCATCGATCGGGTAGATGCCGCAAAAGACCATGGGCTTGGGGTCCAGGTACCCCTCGAGGGCCTTGGTCGCGGGACGGGCCGCTTCGGTGATGGTCTCGCCCGAACGCGCCCCGCCGACGTCCCTGATGCTGGCGACAATGAAGCCCACCTCCCCGGGGCCCAGCTGCTTCACGCTGACCATGTCGGGGGTGCGCACGCCGATCTCTTCGATGTCGTGATTCGCCCCGGCCTGCATCATTCGAATCTTCACGTTGTCGCGCAACGTGCCGTCGACGATGCGGATCGAGCTGATGACCCCTCGGTACTGGTCGTAGTAGGAGTCGAAGATCAACGCGCGAAGCGGCGCGTCGGGATCGCCCGTGGGCGCGGGGATCCGCGCGATCACCGCGCGCAGCAGTTCGGGGACCCCCTCGCCGGTCTTAGCCGAAATCGACAGCACCTCGTTCGCCGGGAGCCCGAGCACGCGCTCGAGCTCCTCCTTGCACCGCTCGGGGTCGGCTGCCGGCAGGTCGATCTTGTTCAGCACGGCGATGATCTCGAGGTTGTTCTCGATCGCCTGGTAGCAGTTGGCGAGTGTCTGGGCCTGGATGCCCTGGCTGGCGTCTACCAGCAGCAGCGCTCCCTCGCAGGCGGCCAGTGAGCGCGACACCTCGTAGCCGAAGTCCACGTGTCCCGGCGTGTCGATGAGCTGGAGGATATGACCCTCGAAGTGCACCCGCACGTTCTGGGCCTTGATCGTGATGCCCCGTTCGCGCTCGATATCCATCGAATCGAGGTACTGGGCCCGCATGAGACGCGGATCGACCGCCCCGGTGATCTCCAGGATCCGGTCCGACAGGGTCGATTTGCCGTGGTCGACGTGCGAAATGATGGAAAAATTCCGGATTTTGCTGGTTTCGACAGTCGTCGGAGGAGTTGCCACGGTGTAGAAAGGCTACCCGTCGTGGCGCGACTCGGGTCGAGTGGAGACCCTGGAGCCGCCCCTGCTAGCCTTATGCAGCCCGCCGGACAGTTTCGGCGCACTGATAACGAGGTTTTTCGTGGCAAATATCAAAAGCCAGATCAAGCGCAACAAGCAGAACGTCGTTGCTCGCGATCGCAACAAGGCCGTGAAGTCCGAGTTGCGCACCCGCACCAAGAACGCGGTCGCCGCCGTCGGCACCGAGAACGAGGAAGCCGCCCTGCGCAGCGCCATCAAGCGCATCGACATGGCCGCCGCCAAGAAGGTCATCCACAAGAACCAGGCCGCCAACAAGAAGAGCGGCCTGATGCGTCGCATCAACGCGCTGCGCTCCAACGCCTAGGACGGCGTCCGCGCCCGTCCGAAACGACGTCGCTCGACCCTGAGCGGTCGCGATACCACTCACTGCGGCCCTATCGGCGCCGGGCACCCTGGGTCATTCGCGCCAAGCGGGCCACCAGCACTTCAACGACCGTCAGGTCGGTCACGTCGAGATCGGTGTTCAGGTCCTTGCCCCCGAAACTCACGCCACCCTTCAGGTCGATGTCGGCCCTCGTGATCATGTGCACGGCTTCGCTGATCCTCTCGGCGCCCAGGCGTTGCGAGACGCGCAGCGCCTTGCCCGCGGGGTAACGGTTGATGCCGAGCAGTGCCGCGGCGTCGTCATCGCCGCGCGCGCCGCTCCCTTCCAGTCGGGCCATCCGCAGGTAGTGGCGCTGGAGGATGTTGATGATCTGCAGACCGGCCCGGCCCTTGGAGTCGAGCATGCGCCGGGCCGTGACAATCGCCTTCGTCGCGTCGCCGGCGTCGATGGCGTCGGTGAGGTCCCATTCGGGCACGTCGCCGGCGTCGCCGAGGTAGGGCTCGACCTGATGGAAATTGAGCGGCGCCGTACCGTAGATCGCGTGCAGCGTCCTCGCGAGGGCGTCCACGCGCGCGACGTCGTCACCCACTTGTTCGGTGATCTGCTGGGCGGTCGCGCGGTCGGTACTCACGCGGTACTGCGCCAGCTTCGCCTCGACGAAGGAGACCCGGTCCGCGGGTCGCGAACCGACGTTCACCTCGACGACCTCGGCGGCGGCCTTCACCAACTTGTTCGCCTTGGTCCCCACCACGCACAGCACCAACACCGTCGCCGGCGACGGGCTGCCCATCCAGTCGACCAGGTCGGCCACCTCATCGGCGAGGAGCAGGTGCGCGTCTCGCACCACCACCACCCGGCGGTCCACCAGGAACGGCGGCGTGTTGAGCGCCTCCATCACCCGGGGCAGAATCGACTCACCGCCGATCGTCGTCACGTCCTTGGCGGTGAAGTCCTGCAGGGCGAACGACGGATCCAGGTCACCCAGGGCGGTCGCCACCACGTTGTGCACGGCGTCGTAGACCATCGTGGCGTCGGTGCCCACGACCGCCACCGCGGGGCTACTCATCACGCCACTTCGAGGAGTCGGGCGATCGTGTCACGCACGCGTACGGTGCCGGCGACGTCATGGACCCGAACGATACGACACCCGGCGCCGATGCCGAGCGCGGCGGCAGCGAGGGACGGCTCGCGTCGTTCGGTCACCGCGAGATCGAACATCACCCCGAGGAACGTCTTGTTCGAGGCGGAGAGCAGCAGCGGCGAACCGAGTTCGGCCAGTTGTGGAGAGTCGCGCAGGAGTTGCAGCGACTGGGCGGCGGTCTTGCCCAAGTCGAGGCCGGCGTCGAGGACGATGCGATCGCTGGCGATCCCCGCGTCCAACGCCCACTGGCGTCGTTCGAGGAGAAAGTCGCGCACCGAGGCGGTCACGTCGTCGTAGTGCGGATTCGGGTCGGCCACGCGGGGACGCAGGCGAATGTGCGTGGCGACCACCGTCGCGCCGGCCTTCGAGGCGACGCGCAGGTAGTCCGGATCGGCGAACCCGCTGATGTCATTGCCCACGCAGGCGCCTTCGGCGAAACAGGCCTCCGCGACCGAGGCGCGCCAGGTGTCGATACTGATGGGCACGTCGAAGCGACGGTGCAACTCGTCCACGACCGGCACGACGCGCTCGAGTTCCTCGGCTTCGCCTACCTCATCGCCCGGGCCCGCCTTCACGCCGCCGACGTCGAGCAGGTCCGCTCCCTCGCTCACCAACTGCTCGGCGCGCGCGAAGAGGGCGTCCAGGTCGTAGGTCGCCGCCGGTTCGAAGAATGAGTCCCGGGTGCGATTCAAGATCCCCATCACGAGGGCCCGGTTGGTGACGTCGTACGTGGACGCGCCCATCGCCAGGAAGATCGGCTCGGCGGGATGAAAGACCCGCACTAGTAGAGGCGGCTCGCCAGACGACGACGGAACGTGACGTAGCGGGGGTCGTCGGGTCCGAGCGCGTCCAGCATCTCCAGAAGACTGGCCCTCGCCTGAGCATTGCCGCCGGACTGTTCCAGGAGGTGTTCGAGCGTGAGCTCGACGTCGGTGTCGAGACTCACGCCGCTTCGCTCGAGACGAATCCGCGCCAGCACCGTCTTGGCGGCCACCGTGTGTTCGAACGGCGCGAGTAACGATTCGGCCTCGTCGAGACGGTCGCTCGTGCGCAGCAGTTCGCCCAGGGCCACTGCCGCCTCGACGTTGGACTCGTCGAGTTCGAGGGCACTGCGCAGCGACGCCTCATCGCCTTCGGCGAGCAGGTGGTCCACCTGCGACGCGCCGGGGGCGAGTTTCTCCACGAATTCACGCACCGCGGATTCGGGCAGGGCACCGACGAACGAATCGACGATCTTTCCCTCGCGCAACGCGAAGACTGCGGGAATCGACTGCACGCCAAAGGCCTGTGACACCTGCGGGTTGGCGTCGACGTCGACTTTGGCCAACTCCACCGCACCGTTGGTCTCGCCGACGACCTTCTCCAGGATCGGACCGAGGGTCTTGCAGGGACCGCACCATTCGGCCCAGAGATCAACCACCACCGGCACGCTCTTCGATCGCTCGATGACGGCGCTGGCGAATGTGGCATCGGTTACATCAATCACGTGGTCCAGCCTAACGGCGTAGGCGGTTGACCGGGATGGTCACTGGCCACTGTTAGCCTCAGCGATTATGGACAGTGCGGCGACGGGAATTCACGAAGCCAACGTGACGGCGTGGATGGTCGAGCGGGTTGGTGCCGTCGCGCCGCTCGATTTCCAGTTGATCGCCGGTGGCCGGTCGAACCTGACATTCCGGGTCACCGACGCGACGGGGCGACGCTTCGCACTTCGCCGTCCGCCCACCAGCCACGTGCTGGCCACCGCGCACGACATGGTTCGCGAGCACACGATTATCTCGGCGCTCTACCCGCTCGGGATCCCCGTGGCCCAGCCCCTGGGCCTCTGCGTGGACGACGACGTCAATGAACGGCCCTTCTACGTCATGGAATTCGTCGACGGAGCGATCCTGCGTGACCGCGCCCACGCCGAGGCGAGCTTTGACGTGGCCACCCGGCGGGTCATCGGCGACCACCTCGCCCAGACCCTGGCCCAACTCCACGACGTGGACGTGGAGGCCGCCGGGCTGGGTGACTTCGCTCGCCACGACGGCTACATCGAGCGGCAACTCCGACGCTGGCGCACCCAGTACGAACAGATGCGCGTCGAGGGCGTCGACCACCACGGTCTGATCGAGGCGGTCGGCGATCAACTGGCCTCGTCGATCCCGACCCAGCAACGCGTCGCCGTGGTCCACGGCGACTACCGACTGGACAACACCGTGCTGACGGATAATGGACGAGTGCGCGCCATCCTGGACTGGGAGATCTGCACCCTCGGCGATCCGATGGCCGACGTTGGACTCTTCCTCGACTACTGGGCCGAACCGTCCGATCTCATCGCGCCACTCCTCGGTGCCGCGCCGAGCACCGCCGAAGGCTTCGCGACCCGCCATCAGGTACTCGAGGCCTACGCTCGCCACTCGTCACTCGACGTCAGCCACGTCGCCTACTATCAAGCATTCGGTTACTGGAAGTTGGCCTGTATCCTGCAAGGTGTCTTCGCGCGCTACAGCGCGGGAGCCACGGCGGGAGACCAGGGCAGCGTCGCTGAGTTTCCAACCCATATCGCCATGCTGGCCGAGACGGCCAAGCAGACTTTGGAGCAAGACTGATGGATGACGAGATCTACGACCGCATTATCTTTCTCGCGGACCCCGACCTGAGCGAGCCCGTCCTGGTCATCGGACTCGAAGGCTGGATCGACGCCGGACTGGGCGCCAGCACGGCCATGGGTGCGATGTTGAGCACGATCACCACCGAGGTGCTCGCCACCTTCGACACCGAGTACTTCATCGACCAGCGGGCGCGTCGGCCAATTGCGCGCATCGTGAACGGCATCACCACCGAACTGACGTGGCCCGAGATTCAGCTTCGCTACGGCCGCGACGGCGACGGGGCGGACATGATATTCCTCGTCGGGCCCGAGCCGGACTTTCACTGGAGCGATTTCGTCGATGTGGTCACTGACGCGGCCGGCCGTTTCGACGTGCGTCTCGTGGTCGGGCTGGGAGCCTTCCCCGCACCGACGCCGCACACTCGCCCGGTTCGCGTAATCGGCACGGTGCCCGAGGCCAGCGCCCACCTCTTGCCCCTCGTCGGCACCGTCACCGGTGAACTCGAAGTCCCGGCCGGAATCAGCGCCGCACTCGAGCTCGGGTTCGCCGAGGTCGACATGGACATCATCACCTTGTGGGCCCGCGTTCCCCACTACGTCGCCTCCATGCCCTACCCTCAGGCGGCGGCGGCGCTCATCGACGGACTGGCCCGAATCGCCGGTCTGACCCTCGACGCCAGTCACCTTCGGGCCTCGGCCGACGAAGCCCGTCAACGGGTTGACGACCTCGTCACGAACAACCCCGAACACAGCTCGATGGTCGAGCAGCTCGAAGAGGCCGCCGACGAGACCGAGGGCACCTCACTGGGCGAGGAAGTGCCGAGCGGCGATCAACTCGCCGCCGAGCTGGAGCGGTTTCTGCGCGGCGAAGCGAGCTAACCCGTTCGTCTAACGTGCGCGTTATGAACAAGAACGTCTTGATTACTGGCGCCGGATCGGGATTCGGGAAGCTGGCCGCACTCGCCCTCACCGAACGCGGCCATCACGTCATCGCGACCACCGAAACCTACGAACAGGCCCGCGCCCTGCAACTGGAGGCTCCCCAGTTGCAGGTTGAAAGAGTCGACATCACGACCAGTGACATCGACAAGGTCCTGGCCTGGGACCTCGACGTGCTCATCAACAACGCGGGTGCGGGCGAAACCGGCCCCCTGGCCGACGTTCCACTGAGTCGGGTCCGACGCCTCTTCGAGGTGAACGTCTTCGGCACGCTCGCCGTGACCCAGGTCGCCCTGAAGGGTATGGTGGCGCGCAAGAGTGGCCGGGTCATCATCATGTCCTCGATCGCGGGCGTCGTGTCGGCGCCAGCCTTTGGCCCCTACTCGATGACCAAGTTCGCCCTCGAAGCGATGGGCAAGGCCATGCGGGCCGAACTCGCACCGCTGGGAATCGACGTCACGCTGCTGAATCCGGGACCGTATCTCACGGGTTTCAACGACCGCATGGTCGACTCGATGTGGGAGTGGTTCGGCGACCAGTCGCTCAACGGCTCCGAGGCCGAACTCT
Organism: Acidimicrobiaceae bacterium; assembly: GCA_003133665.1. Classification (GTDB taxonomy): domain Bacteria; phylum Actinomycetota; class Acidimicrobiia; order Acidimicrobiales; family RAAP-2; genus RAAP-2. The sequence continues at coordinate 29,444 of PKYK01000034.1, forward strand.
TCCGCATGATCGGCCAGTTCGTCACCACCGACCAGCGCGATCCCGCCGAAGTGGTCCAACGGATGGTCGAACTCACCGAGGCGGACACGACGACGGAGAACAACTTTGTCCCAGTCGACATCAAGGCCCAGCTCGGCCTCGCCTAGCGGCGGCGCCTAGTCCGTCGACCGGTCGACGTCCCCCTCCTCGATCCGCAGTCCCAGGCCGAGGGCGTAGCCCTCGAGGAACAGGGCCGATTCGTTCTGACGGGGATGGCGGTTCGCGATCTCGTAGAACTCCGCCGAGTGATCCGCTTCGTGCAGGTGGGCCAGTTCGTGCACCAGCACGGCGTCAATCACCCACTCGGGGCATTGGCGCAGACGGCTCGATACTCGGATCTCACGAGAGCCCGGCGAGCACGAAGCCCAGCGGGCTTGTTGGTTGCTGACCCAGCGCACCGAGGTGGGGATGACGCCGTCGTTGTAGAGCTCGGCGAGCACCCGGGCGCGCTCCTCGAGCGACGCATCACCGGCCGAGCTCTGCGGTCGCTGGGTGAGCAGTCGAACCACCAGGTCGTCGACGAACGCCGCGCGCTCGCGTCCGCGCAGCCGGGCCGGAATCTGCACGACGATCCGACTGCCCGACCAGTGGGCGGTGCCCGTCTTCTTGCGACGCGGCGATGCCCGGATCTCCACCTCGGGTCGGTCAAATCGCGGGGGCTCGATCAGCACCGTGGTATCGGTCGAGGGAGTCGAACGTCGCGCCATCAGACAATGATGTTGACCAGGCGAGGGGGTCGAGCCACGACTCGCTTCGGTGTCGCGCCGGCCAGGACGGCGACGATGGTCGGGTCCGCCAGGGCCGCCGACTGCGCCCCGTCCTCGCTCAACCCCGGCGCCACTTCGAGTCGAGCGCGCACCTTGCCGTTGATCTCCACGACCATGGTGACCGTCGCCTCTCGCACCAGCGCGGGATCGGCCACCGGCCACTGGTGGAGGTGCACCGACGCGTCGCCCGGGTGGCGTGACTCCCAGAGTTCTGCCGTGAGGTGCGGGGCCATGGGCGCCAGCAGCAGCAGCATCGTGTCGATGGCCTCATCGAGGGCCGCTCGCTCGGCGCCGTGGTCGCTGCGCGCCCACTTCGAGATCGTGTTCAACATCTCCATCAGCGCCGCCACGGCGGTGTTGTAACTCCAGCGCTCCAGGCCATCGGTCACCTTCACGATGGTGCGGTGCAACGCCTGGCGAACGGCGAGGTCGGCATCATCGGGCGTCTCGTGGTAATTGACCTCGTCGTACTGCGCGAGACGGTAGACCCGGTCGAGGAACCGTCCGCAGCCCTCGATCACCTCCTCGGTCTGGTCGGTCCAGTCGACGTCGTCGGCGGGCGGGCCGACGAAGAGGTGGAAGATTCGCAGCCCGTCCGCGCCCACGGTCTCGTAGTACTTCTCGGGAGCGATCAGGTTGCCCTTGGATTTGGACATCTTCGAGCCCGACAGGCGGATCATGCCCTGGGTGAAGAGTCGGCGGAACGGCTCGCGCGGAAGCCCGGTGGCCAGGCCGATGTCGACGAAGGCCTTCAGGTAGAAGCGGGCGTAGAGCAGGTGCAGGATCGCGTGCTCGATGCCACCGATGTACTGGTCGACCGGCATCCACTTGGCCGCCTCCACCGGGTCGAAGGGCACGTTCGGGGTGAAGGGATCGGCGTAGCGAAGGTAGTACCACGCCGAGTCGGTGAAGGTGTCCATCGTGTCGGCTTCGCGACGGGCCGGCCCCCCGCACACCGGACAGGTCGTGTTGCGAAAGCCCTCGTGGGTGGCGAGCGGTGACTGCCCGCTCTTGTCCATCGTCACGTCGTCGGGGGCGAGGACCGGCAACTGGTCCGCGGGGACGGGCACCATTCCGTGGACGTCGCAGTAGATGATCGGGATCGGACAGCCCCAGAAGCGCTGGCGCGATACCAGCCAGTCGCGCAATCGATAGTTGACCTTGACGACGCCGGCGGCGTGCTCGGCGAGATACTCGGTCGCCTTCCGCTTGGCGTCGATGACGTTGAGCCCGTTCATGAAGCCCGAGTTGATGTGCGCGCCGTCGCCGGAGTAGGCCCCGCCATCGAAGTCAACCGGCGGCTGCGTGGTGCGCACGATCGGAAGACCGTGCACCGTGGCGAATGCGAAGTCGCGCTCATCCTCGGCGGGCACCGCCATGATCGCCCCCGTGCCGTAGGTCCCGAGCACGTAGTCGGCTACGTAGACCGGCACCGGCTGGTTGGTGAAGGGATTGATGACGAAGCTGCCCGTGAAGGCCCCGCGCTTTTCGAGACCGGCGCCACTGTCGGACGATGCGGTGCGTTCGAGCTCGCTCGCCGACGTCGCCCGTTCGACCAGAGCAGCCACGTGGGCGCGCTCCCCGTCGGTGGTCAGTTCTGCGAGCAAAGGATGCTCGGGCGCGACCACGGCGTAGGTCATCCCGAAGCCAGTGTCGGGTCGGGTGGTGAAGACGCGCAGCGCCTTGGCGCCGTCGTCGGCGAGCGGAAGATCGAACTCCACGCCCTCGGAGCGACCGATCCAGTTGCGCTGCATGGTCTTGACGCGTTCGGGCCACTCGAGGGCGTCGATGTCGTTCAGGAGTTCCTCGGCGTAGTCGGTGATCTTGAAGAACCACTGCTCGAGGTTCTTGCGCTCGACGAGGTCGCCGGAGCGTTCGCACGTGCCGTCCGCGAGCACCTGCTCGTTGGCGAGCACCGTCGCGCACCCGGGGCACCAGTTGACCGGCGCCTCGGCGCGGTACGCGAGTCCGGCCTTCAGGAAGGCGAGGAAGATCGTCTGGGCGTACTTCATGTACTGCGGGTCGTGACTGTGCACCTCTCGACGCCAGTCGTAGACCGCGCCGAGACGTCGCACCGATGACTTCAGCTCGGCCATGCGCGCATCGGTGAAGAGTCGCGGGTGGCTCCCGGCCTTGATGGCGGCGTTCTCCGCGGGCAGGCCGAACGAGTCGAACCCGAATGGCGACAGCACGGCCTTGCCGCGCATGGTCTGGTAGCGAACCACCAGGTCGCCGAAGGTGTAGTTGCGGATATGGCCCTGGTGGGCGGTGCCCGAGGGGTAGGGATACATGCACAGCGCGTAGAAGCGATCTCGGGGATCGTCGTTGTCGACCTCGTAGGTACCCTCGTCCAGCCAGCGCGCCTGCCACTTGGCTTCGACTTGGGCGACATTGAATGGGCGGGCCATTGCGACATTCTAGGGAACGCGCGTCGTAGTCTCGTTCTGAAAGCAGAGGTCGCGATGTCCGAGCCCACCCTCATCCTCGTACACGGCGCCTGGCACGGCGCCTGGTGCTGGCGCGACCTGGGCGCCGAACTCGATCGGCGCGGGGTCGCGTGGCGCGCTTTGGACCTACCGAGCGCACACGACATTGGCGCGGGAACGAACGATCTCGAGTCCGATGCCGATGCGGTCGCCTCGGTCGCCGATGTCGAGGGCCCGGTCGTGCTCGTCGGGCACAGCTACGGTGGTGCGGTCATCAGCGAAGCCGCGTCGCGCGTGAACCAGCTCGCGGGCCTGGTCTACGTCGCCGCCCTCGTGCCCGGCCCCGGCCAGAGTGCCAGCCAAGCCTCGCGGGTGGTGAGGGTCCGAACGGTGTTGGACGAAGCCATGGAGGTGGACGGGCCGTTCCTGCGACTCGACAGCGATCGGGCCATCGCGGGGCTCTACCACGAGTGCTCGCCGGAGCAACAACAGTGGGCCGCTGGACTGCTCGGGCGGCAGACCCTGGCCAGTTTTCGAGGTGTACGCCGCGCTCCCGACACCGGAGCGCCGAGTCGCTATCTCCTCTGCCAACATGACCGAGCGCTTGATCCATCGCTCCAGGAGCGCATGGCCGAGAACTGCGATGAAGTCACCGAACTCTCCAGTGATCACTCCCCGTTTCTGTCCCATCCGGCTGAATGCGCCGACGCAATTCTGGACTTCGCTAGAAAGGCCTGACGACCCAACTGCTAACATCGAGAAGCCTTTGGGGGTATAGCTCAGCTGGTAGAGCGCTTGACTGGCAGTCAAGAGGTCAGGGGTTCGAATCCCCTTACCTCCACCAAAGTTGGACCTAATTAGAGGCATCGGGGAACGAAACGGGAACGGAATTCCCCGCGCGGCTAGTTGAGCAGGCTCGCCGACAACGCCGCGCCGGCCTCTTCGGCCATTCCCGGCATCGTGTGCGCGTAAATCGCCAGCGTGATCGTCGGGGACGCGTGACCGAGCATCTCTGACACGACCTTGACCGGGACGTTGGACGCCAGCATCAGAGACGCGGCCGTGTGCCTGCAGTCGTGCAATCGAATCCGTGGCAGTCCTGACGCCTTCACGGCGTCGTCGAACCAACCCGAAACGCTGTCGGGGTGAGAGGGGCGCCCGAGCTCGTCGGCCACCAGGTAGCCGGTCTCTTCGTACGCTCCGCCGGCCGACAGCTTCTCACGGCCCTGGCGGGCCTTGTGAGCTCGCAGGATCGGCGACAGGGACTCATCCAGGGGTACGGCCCGACGACCGGCCGCCGTCTTGGGCACACCGTCAACAGCCTTGCCTGCCACTGTGACACGAGTTCGGTTGATTGTGATCGAACCGGTGTCGAGTCCCACGTCCTGCCACCGCAGTCCGCACAGCTCGCCGCGACGAAGGCCTCGAGTGAGCAACAGGGTCCACGCGAACGCCCTACGGTCGTCCTTGGTGAACTCGAGGAACTGGCGCGCCTCATCAGTTGTCCAGGCTCGCATGACCCGCGACGCCCCGCGGGGACGCTTCACGCCCGACACCGGGTTACGCGCGAGCAGATCGTTCTCGACGCCCCAGGCGCACGCGGCCTTCAAGATTCCGATCGTCAACTGGATTGACCTCGAGGAGAGACCGTCCCGGCCCGTCGACGTGGGAGTGGTCCGCAACGTGCGCACGAGTTCGTTGACTCGCTTCGCTGTCAACGACGACACCTTCACCGCGCCAATGTACGGGTTGATCCACGCTCTGACGACATTGCGGTATTGGTGTATTGTCGACGGCCGCAGATCTCTCGCCTCCATGGCCTCGAGCCAGTGCTCGACGAGCAGCTCGCTGACGGTGAGCGGCTTGTCTGCTCTCCACGACCCGTCCGCCATTCGTCCAAGGACGGTGTTCAGGTGTTCTCTCGCGTCCTTTTGCCTGCGAAAACCACCCTTGGAGAACTGACGCCGCTCCCCCGTTGCCGGATCGTCGATCGACCAGCGGGCGCACCACGCGCCACCTCGCTTGAATGTTGAACCCTTCATCAGCCCCCCGCTCTTCCTGGTCCTTCAGAAGCGCCAAGAAAGCCCTTCTCCCTCGCGAGCGACACCCAGCGTCCCGCCGTCGATCTCGAAAGTCCTACCGCCGACTCAATGGACTTGGTTGGCGATTCGCCGAGAACAAGAGCCGTCCGGTATGCACGAGCGACCCATTCGAGTGCTTCGTCAGTAGGCCCGCTCGATCGAAGTTTCTCCGCCGTTGCTTTGGTGAGACGGCGATCGCTAAGACCGATGCTCGTTCCAGAGCTGTTGTCGATCGAAAGGCAACTTTGCGCCGCGATGAATCGAATAAGACGCGCAACCGGGACACCTCGAATTGCCTCGCTGGTCACAGGTGCACCGCCGGCGCGCTGAGTGACCTTCAACGATTCGCACACGAACCGTCCAGCGCTATTTCGAGTCGCCGGAAGTGCGACGATCTCGATCTCGACATCGAAACCGCTCACATCCTCGACGATCCATTTGGACGGTGACATTGCGGCGATGCCCGGCGCAATCTTCACTGGCAGCGACGCACCAAGGACTTCGACGGTTCGAAACTTGGTCATCAAGCATCCTGTCATGAATCGGTTTTCTCTGTCAAGACTATGCTATGGTATGGTTCAGCAGAACCAACCGACTAAGAGCAAAGGAATCCTGGTGACACTCATTGCAAGCGAAAAGTGGCTCACACCAATTGAGCTCTCCGAGATGCTTCAGATTCCCCTCGACACGCTCTATCAGTGGCGAAACCGTAAATTCGGGCCGCGCGCCTACAAGATTGGCCGGCACCTTCGATACCGAGAGAGCCAGGTGATCGCATGGGCGGAGTCTCAGTGACCTGCCGGACCTACACGGTCGCTGAAGTCAGCGAACTCTCGGGCCTGTCAAGTTGGAGCGTTTACGCCCACCTAAAAGATAAATCGTTCCCCGTCGCGCCAATTCGCGTCGGGGCGCGGATCCTCTTTTCAAGAGTCTTGATCGACGCGGCCTTCCCAATTGAACGCGTGTCATGATCACGCCGCTCACGATCGAAGAAGCGCGCGCCACGCTCAAGAGCACGCCCGTGCCCGACCAGTTCGCTCACTCATGGGCGAGCGAGGCCCATCGCGCCAGGGCCGCAGCGGCCTACCTGATTTCCGAATTCGGATTTAGCGCCGAGCAGATCGTCGACGCGATGACGGCGGCGGCGGTTGAAACTTGCCCGCGTCTGACGAACCCTCGCGCGTCGGTCGAGGCTGGAATCGCAGATGGCCTCGAGCGATGCCTGCACGCAGAGTCGATTGTCAAGGGGGTCTCATGAGTGTTCACGTGATGGTCGCCATCTTCGACGCTACCGGGTTAACTTCGACAGAGAAACTCGTCGCGCTGGCGTACGCAGAACACGGCCATGATGACGGGACTGAGGCGCGCGCCGGAATCGCCCGAATTTGCCAGTACACGGCGTTGACAAGGCGCACTGTCCAAACAACACTCCGCTCGCTCGTCAAGAAGGGGGTGCTGGAAGTTGAAAAGCCAGCGACGAATAAGTGGCCCACTGTCTACCGGTTTCTGCTCTCGCCGGATAGGAAGTCACTGGCGATTAGTGGGGGCGCAATCACTGCGCCTCAAGAATCTGGAGGTGCAACTGACGACGCTGGAGGTGCAACTGACGACGCTGGAGGCGCAACTGACGACATCTTGGGGCGCGAGAGCTTCGCCCAAACCGTTAAAGAACCGTCATATGAACCGTCAGTAAGAACCGTGTCCAACGTCGACGTGTCGACGACGCTCATCGAAGCCGAAAAGCTCTGCTCGATCCTCCAGGGCCATGTCATCGCCAATGGCTTCAAACCATTCACCGAGGGGAAGTCATCACTCGGTGCGATGGAGCGCCTTCTTCGCATTGATGATCGAACGTTCGCTCAGGTGAAATACATCATCGAGTGGTGTCAGAAGGATGAATTCTGGCTCGTCAACATTCGCTCGCCCCAGAAGCTCCGGGACAAGTTCGACACACTGCTCGGTCAGGCCCTCAAGGGCAAGCGCGGTGTGATCAAGTTTCTGGACAACGACTTCGAAGCGTCACCACTATGGGACGGTCCAATCGAAGATTTGAAGCCGCTTAGTGATGACGAAAAGATGGCGGCAGTTCATGCGACCTTTGCGAGCGCCTCCTGATGAAGCGAGGTCTCTTCGTGAGCAAGTCAAGTGTCAATAGTTCTCGAGGCGGCGTCAGCGCGTTCCTCGCGTTGTCGTCCTGCGCCCTGTCATCGCGGCGGTCGTTAAACGGCGTACTGAGCGCCGAAGGTCGACCGACGCCGCCTCGATTCACTACAACAACGAAAGAGGCACTGACGTGAGTTCAGAGGACAAGTACACCTACGCGAACGTTCGCTCGAGGATCGCCGAGAAGATGAGAGAGAACGCGCGCATGGTTCTAAGCCAAGGCGTCGACGAGCAAGGAATGCCTCGGAACGTGGGACAGGCCCCAAACGTCACCGCATTGGCCGACGGGACGACGCTCGAGCAGCCGACGATGGCCGAAGCACTATTTGCAGCGACTTCAACTCTCGGGGTCAATCTCGAGGGATTGATGGACAGTCGGAAGTTCGTCGAGCAGCTCGTGGCGATCGATGAATCTGACACCGCCTCAGTGTCGACCTTGGTCAGTGAAACTCTGGCGGCAAATCCTCACCTGGCGATTGCGGTGCCACGGATGAAGCCCAACCGAGCCCAGGGATCGTCGGCGATTCCAGTTCCAGCGAAGCCCAAGACAATGAAGGAACAGCTGAGCGACATGCTGAATCGGTCGTCGCCCGTCGACCGCGCTTCACGAATTATCTAGTCCAACATCAATTCACAGAAAAGGAAATTTATGGACAACAGCAACCAAACGCAAGACACGACTCTAAGTCGCGATATCGGCGAGCTCATCGACGGCGGAGTCGCACGGCGCGAAGCAGAGCGAGCCGCATTGCGTCCGCACGTAGAACCGGTCATTGAGCCAGGTCCGACACCAGAGGAACTCGCCGCCCGAGACCTGAAGGAACGCCGTGAGGCGGCTGGCGTTGAGGCGTACAAGGCGACTATCAGCACCGCGTGCGAGAAGTTGAGCGAGGACTACAGCAAGACGGATGAGGCATTCAAGGTCTGCGCCGCCGATCCCGGTTCGACCCTCGACGAGCTGTTTGCGGGGTGGTCGGCGCTGCGAGATGCCCGAGCGTCGTACGCGCAGGCCTGCGAGCTGCGCAACGCCACCAACCCGAATGACCACCCAATCGGCGCCGGAACTCCAATCCCCCTGCTTTTTAGCGAGGTTGAAGAACAGGTTCTATCGTTCCGCGCCAAGAACGTCGCCAACGCCACGGTGAACGCGGCAGCGCAGACCGCCGAGGACGCGCGCGCCGATGCGGCGAGAAAGATCACGAAGTAGTCGCGATTGCCTCGTCGACAACTTCCGGGACCACTCATGAAGACTCGTTACTACCTCACCAAGTGCGCCCTCTGCAACCACCGCGAACGGCTCCGCAACAACGGCTACCTCTGGGCCTACATCTGCAGCGACTGTCGAGACGACCAATGAGCAGCACCACCACCGTCATAATCGGCAGCAACGGCGACGGCAAGGTTCTAGCGGACGCGCCGAACCAGTCACCCAGTCAATGGGGGGAGGGAGCGGCTCAGGTCGTTCGCCCTCGCGCAGCGGGGCGCCGTGGTGCCGGCGTGTCACACCCCACAACTACGTTCGCCAATACGCGATCGAAGCAGAGTCGAGGCCTCGATATCTCCCCCACCCCCATCGAAACTTCTCGCGTACGGTATTGCGAACGACAAGCGCGCATATCTGAAACGCTCCTTAGGGGGCGGGGCTACGAATGACCCTCAAAACGGCCAGGGCGCCCCGTAAATCGCCGCGAACGGTCGCTGCACCGGTCGGACTTTCAACCAGCGGAAAGCGTCTATGGAAGTCAATTTCCTCGGTGTTCGGGCTCGAAGAGTATGAAAAGGTCGTGCTTTTGCAGGCGTGCCGTTGCGCAGATCGGCTCGACTTCATGGCCAAGGAGCTCGTGGCGTCGACGTTGACCGTCACGAATCACAAGGGCGACGAAGTCGCTCATCCTCTCATCGCCGAGAGCCGACAACAGAGTCTGACGCTGGCTCGACTTCTCGCTTCTCTGCGCGTGCCGAGTGGCGAGACGGTTGGCGACCACCGACTACAGCGACGCGGCGCGGTTCGCGGCACCTACGGCGGCGGAGCATCATCGTGAGACGCCTGACACCGACAGCGAGCACCGTGCCGGCTGATCTAAAGACGTACGCCTGGCGTCGATGGGAAAGCGAAGCAATCGCCGCACGGGCTGAAAGCGACAGGTCCGGCCCCTCTCCCTGTGCATTCGTGGCCAACATTCACGCGCCCGTGCGCTATCGCGCAGCACTCACTGAAGCCGTTGGCCAGGTCGCAGGCGACCGTCATTTCTACGCTCAGATGGAGACGCCAAGAGTCCGAAAGCACCAACTTGACGCCATCGCATCTGGCGTCGCGTCAACTCCCGAGATCGGCGTCTAATGTCGGAGACACGGGGCTTGCCCGTCCACGTTGCGCCTCCACTTCTCTCGCGGACAAGCCCGGCACTCGCACGAATCGTCGTGCCGTTCACCAGTGTCCACCGTGACACTCGCGCCGCCCTCGAGCCCTACGGGCCGCGAGTGAAGTACTGCGACGTGAGTGAAGTCGGCGCGTACTGGCGTCTCTTCAGCGATCTTTGGGCCGCTGGCGAAGATTTCATTCTGATCGAGCATGACATCGTTGTTCGACCTGGCACCATTGACGGCTTCGATCGATGTCCTTCGTCGTGGTGCTCGTGCTCGTACACCTGGAATTGGAAGCCGGCGTACTCCTGGCTCGCCGACCGAAGCGCCAAGGTGCTTGAGAACTCGCTCGGCTGCACGCGCTTCCGGGCCGAGTTTCTCAAGGCTTCACCGGACCTTGGAACTGACGCCGTGCTCGAAAGGTTCGCTCGGCAGTCGAAGCTTGGATCCTTGGTGGAAGCGCGCCGGCGATTTACACCGAGACTTGCGCCGCCGATCCCCCACTACCTCGTCGATCAGCTCTTCCTGGCGGTCGTCGCTGATGGCGGCACCGTGTCGTTTTGCGCCCACGAGCGGGTAGGTCACCGCCAATGATTTCGTCCGAATCCAACAAGAAAAGAGTCAATCATGTCGTATGAAGTGGGCTCGGCGTTCCTTCAAATCTTGCCGTCCTTCTCAGGCGTCGTCGAAGCGATCAGCGCGGAAGCTGAGAAGTGGGGCGACACGGCCGCCCAGGTCTTCGCCGAGACGTTCAAGGGGATCGTCAACGGCGAACTGAAGAACCTCTCGCCGGTCAAGGTCACTGCCGACATCTCCGAAGCCGAGGCGAAACTCGCGGAGATCCGAGCGTCGCTCGATGGTCTTGGCAACGAGAGAATCGGCGTCACCCTCAGTGAAGCCGACGCTCTCGCAAAGATCGAAACCCTGCGAGTTGACCTCGACGAACTGGCGCTGAAAAGTCCGAACATTCGCGTTGACATTGACGCCGCCCGAGCCGAAGTGGAGCTCGCCGCGCTCAGTCTCGAGGCCGGAACTCTCGGGTCGGGTCTGAACGACGTTGAAGGAGCCGCCGGTGGCGCCGGCGCCGGCGTCAGCGGCCTCGGAGCCGACGCAGAGTCCTCGATGCCCGAAGTGTCGGGTCTCGTCGCCGGGGTTGTCGCATTGGGCGTCGCCCTGGTGCCTATAGGGGGGCTCGCTTTGGGTGCACTGGCCGCTCTCCCCGCTTTGATCGCCGGGGCCACGGCGGGCCTCGGAGGCCTCGTTCTAGGGTTCTCAGGAATCTTTGGCACTCTTTCAGCCTTCAACAAGTCCCAAACGACCGGTGGAAGCGCTGGCAGTTCAGGGGCGTCGTCGGCACTGAGCAACGCCGACGCTGAACGAAACGCCGCCAACAGCGTCCAGACCGCCGAGGAGGCGCTCACCAATTCTCGCGTCAACGGTGCACGCTCAGTGGCCGCAGCGCAAGCAGCAGCGGCTCAGGCGACCGTCTCAGCCAACCAGGCCGTCATCACCGCGGAGAACAACCTGGTCAACGCCGAACGCGCCGTGACGCAGGCGCAGTGGAACGAGCAACAGGCGCAAGAAGCCGTCATCACCGCCCGCCAGAACGCTCAGAACCAGCTCGAGAACTACACCAACCAGCTCGCCGACGGCGCGATCGCCCAACAGCAGGCCGCGCTCAACCTCGTCGAAGCCAAGCAGGCCCTCGACGCCGCCAACGCCCCTGGATCCACCGCGACGGACAACCAGAAGACCCAGGCGCAGATCTCCTTCGAGCAGGCCACTCAGGCGGTCACCGATCTCAATACCCAGCAGTCCCAGCTCGCGGTCACGGCAACCGCGGCCGCGGCTGCCGGCGTCGACGGGAACAACCAGGTCCTCGCCGCCGAGCACAACCTCCAGCAGGCGACCCAGGCCGTCACTGATGCCGTCACTGCCCAGGGGACCGCTCAGCAGAACGTCGCCGACGCCACCGCGGCCGCGGCCGCGCAACAGATCACGAACCAGGACAACATCGCCCAGGCGCAGAAGAAGAGCGCGCAGACCGTCGCCGACGCCGAACGCGCTTTGACCATGGCCCTCGACAACCAGAAGTCTGCCTTCGAGCGAGCGGCGATCCCCGTCTCGAGCGGATCGTCGGCGATCAACACCTACGCCAATGACCTCAAGAAGCTCACGCCGGCCGGCCGGGAGTTCGTCGAGTTCGTCACCGGCACCATGTACCCGGTCTTCGAGGGCCTCAAGGCCCAGGTGCAAGACGCCTTCCTGCCGAAGATTCAGGGTGGGCTGATGGATCTCCTCCCCTTCTTCCGCGACCTGGGCCCGATCATCGTGCAAGCGGCCTCGGGCATCGGCCAGACGTTCGAAGAACTCGCCAAGTTCATCGGATCCAAGACCGGACTCTCCGAGGTCATGACGATTTTCAAAGAGGGCAACGGCTTCATGGCCGCGATGGGCGGCAACTTCGTCACCCTGTTCGAGGCCTTCACCGGCGTCGGCGCTCAAGCGGGCCCGATCGTCACCGCGCTCTCGGACGGCATCACGCACCTGGTGGACTCGTTCGCCAAGTGGGCAGAGGACGGCGGCTTTCAGAAGTTCCTCGTCTGGTTGAAAGAGAATGGTCCGAGCATCGTCTCGGATATCGGAGATCTCCTCAAGTCAGCAGGTGGACTCGTTGTCGCACTCACGCCGATCGGATTGGTACTCGACAAGGTGATCGGGGGACTTTCCCAGTTTGTAGGTTGGCTCGTCAAGAGCGACCCGATCCTCTTGACGGTCACGGCGCAGCTCGGCGCCCTGGCGCTCGCGGTGCTGGCCGTCTCGTCGCCCGTCGTGCTGATAACGGCCGGCATCGCTCTTCTCGTCATTGGCGTCACGGAGCTCGTCGTACATTGGCGCGCCGTCTGGGGCGACATCAAGAATTGGGCGCTCGACGCCTGGCGCTTCCTCGACGGGCAGGTCTTCAGTCCGATCGTCAACTTCTTCACGGCACTCCCCGATGAGATTGCGAAAGGTCTCGTCGGCCTGGCTGACACTATCGCGAGGCCGTTCGAAGATGCTCTGGGTCCGATTAAGGCTGTCATCGACACCATCAAGGGATGGATCGGTGGTCTCAGCACTGCAATAGGTCTCACCACTGTGAAACTCGACGCAACACAGGCGGGTTCGATTCTGGGTGTGACGATACCGAAGCACCATGACGGCGGCGTTGTCCAGGGCACGCCCGGCGTCGAGACGTTGGCGTGGCTGATGCCTGGTGAGATCGTGACGCCGGCAGGGATGAAACTTCCCTCCCACTCTGATGCGCGCGTCATCACCTTCGCACCGGTCTTCAATGGCGTCGACCTGTCCAACGTGAACATGGTTCAAAGGGAGATCACTTCAGCTTTTGCACAGTTCGCCGAAGAAATTCAACCAATGAAGATCTTTTGACGACCGCGTCGAACTCGTCAACCGCCCTGGCGCCACGCACGGGGTTCGTCAACCCCTACTCGCACGGCGGGGTCCGTCGGATGAGTAACGCTTCGAACTTGTCAGCCAACGGGGCATTCTTCAACTCCTGCCACAACGGGCCCGCGATGGTCTCAGAGAGCTGGCTTGAGGAGATGGTGACGAAGGCGATGCTCAGGGTGCTGATGAATACGCCCTTGGCACAACTCGAAGCGATCCTCGAGCGGCGCCGGCGTGAGGACTTCTAGACCTCCTGCGTGTACGCCTTCAGCATGGCTTCGAAGTGCTCGTCGCTCATGTCACGCTCGAGGAGCTCGCCTGGCGGAAAGGGTCCGTCCAGAAGATATCGCTCAACGAGTTCCATGAGCAGAGTTCCGGCAACGGGGCTCTCGCGCAGAGTTGCGAACGCTTCATCACTCAGCGAGTGCAAGTAGACCACGGCTTGCTCGTTGACCTTGGTTTTTGACATCGAACCCCCTTCGATTTGAGAGAACGCCTTTTGACGGTCTCACTTTGAATCTTCGGCGAGAGTACCTGAAGAGCGCCGTCGATCGGGGATCCGCACCCTGTCCGCAGGGGCAGAAACAATGCGAAAAGGTGAGGGCAGATGAAGAGTGAAGTTCTAGATCAACGTTGGTTTTGCTCACGTGATAAACGGCACGCATCATTTCTTGATGAACCTGTCGGCGAAGCGAATTCGCCGAAGAGCAGCGCCCTAACGCCAAGCAATCACCAGGTTTTCGAGTTTCTGTAAATTTCTTTGCTTACGATTTAAAACCCGCTGTCCGCGAGATGTCTGAAGGAGGCGAGACCGGCGGACCCATGGTTCGTCCATGGGAATGCTCTGGCGACTCGTCGCGCCACGATCGCTTCGAAGGGCACGTAGGGCCGCTCATCCGGTCAGACTGCTCACACCACGCCCTGTGCGCCGCGTGAGGGCCACGGCGTGGTCACTTCGCCACCCAGCACGTCGCGCAGAGACGAAGGTGCGGAGTCGGCTCTACAGCAAACGCAAGAGCTGGTAGCAGTCGCAACGCTCGGGGAACGGTTTGTGAACACAACTCGCGCCAAGCGTCCTCTTGAGAGCCAACAGCACCACACGACGAGCGGAGCATTAGCCCTCGTGACCTGCCTAAACATAATCAGAGCAAATCAGCGCAAACAACCTTTGAGGAACTGGCAGTCAAGAGGTCAGGGGTTCGAATCCCCTTACCTCCACCAAGGGAACTCAGTGAGATTAGGTTCAACCACCTAGCGGAATCACAGCCGGGGTTCCGACCGGCCTCAAATCTGATGCCGCGGCGCCCGCTCGCATCATCAACAGTTCATTGGAGCAGTACCGATGCCACCAGCCGAGCCGACTTCATCATGTCCATTGTGGAGGCGAAGAGGCTGCGCCTGCGTAGCCCACGCCCTGAACCGGCCGGGGTCGCCGTCACCTCGATCGCCAAACGTCAACAGCGCTGCCGCAGACCCGCGGTACCGACGACCTGCTACGCGCCCCAGGTGGGATCAGCGGTGAACTCGACGGTGAGCCACAGGTCGAGCGCGAGCGAGTCGAGCTTGGTTGCGAGCAAGTGACGTACCGCGTCGGACTGGGCGACGTTCCACGACGGATCCACGACGAAGTCGATCTCCACGTAGAACTTCCGGCCGATCTTGGTCATGCGCAGACGTTGATCACCGAGTCCGAAGGTGGCGGCTACTTCGTCGACGGCTTCTCGAGCGGGCAGCGCCAACTCAGTGTCGGGGCTGCCCTCGACGAGCTCGATGAACGTCGTGCGGATCATCTGCACCGGCGGCACGACGAAGGCGAGGCACGTCACGATCACGAGCGAGGGATCGACGTAGCGCGCGGCGGGCGCCCAGGCGGTCCCGACGATGAGTCGCGCGAAGATGAACGCGAGCAACATCCCGAGTCCCAGGATCCCGCCGGCGAGCCACTGCGTGGCTTCAGCGGAGACGAGCTCGAACTCACGGGCGCTGCGACGCATCCACGACCAAAGTCCGATCGGCAGCACCAGCGCGACGACCGCATAGGCGAGACTCCACCCGGACGGGATACGCGCTCCCCCGTGCACGATGGTGAGCACCGCGTTGAACGTCGCGTAACTGCACGTGGCGAGCAGGGCCACACCCTCGACGCCGATGATGAGCGGGGTTAGCGCTTCGCGCCCGAAGGGGTAGCGCACGGTCGGGCCGGTCGCCACGAGGTGCGAGACCCGCAGCGCCATCCACGAGAGTCCGATTCCGAGGAAGGTGTAGAACCCGTCGAAGAGGATGATCTGCGAGCCGGTGATGACCCCGATGATGATGCCGACCGCCGCGAGAACGAAGCCCGTCGCGATGGAGAGCGCCAGGGCCCGTCGCTCCAGCAGGAACTCACGTCGGCGCCGCCGGCTTCGGTGCGTCGCGCGCTGCCTCGCCGCCTTTCGGGCGCGGTCCTGCTCGTTCTGCTCGCGGTTCATGGTTCCTACAGTTTCTACCGGCATTTTCGCCGAACTTGAGCGATGGCGTCCTGATTGGTTTGGAGGGATACGTACGGTGCGGCGAATCGATTAGGGGCGCGGCAACGTCACACTGGTCTTCGCCCGAACCCGGTGCTACGCTTCGCCCGCAATCAGCCTCGAGCAACGGAGACGTCATGCCAGCAGTCCTTATTGTCAAAGCGAACGTCGCGAGTTACGACCCTTGGAGAACCGCCTACGACTCCTTCCACGCCTTTCGCCGTGAGAATGGCGTGACTGGTGACGAGGTCTACTGCTCGCCGGAGGACATGACGTCGATCCTGGTGCTGCAGTTCTTTGACACGGTAGAGGCTGCGCAAGCATTCGCATCAAATCCTGGTCTTGCGGAGGCCATGAGATCAAGCGGCGTCATTGGCGCTCCTCGCCTGACAATCACGGAAACGGTCTAGCCCGCCGACTCAGCCAGGTAGTTGACGCCAACGGCCACCCGTATTCAAGGACTCGCACGTCTCTTGGCATGACCCGGGTGTGTAGACGTGCCACGCTCGAATCAGGTCTTGCCCCTGCGCAACGTCTGCCGCCCGAGAGACACTCGATACAGCGATGGGGGTACCCGGATGGCACCCGCCCGTGGCTCGGCGAGCGTGGGCTCCGGCACCGGGCGACTTGCCGTGCCTCCGGCGAGTCGAGTCACCAATGCAATCCGGGCTCTGGCGACTTCGTATTCGCCTCGAGCGAGACCGACGACGCACCTTCGGCGAACTCGGGACCCGATGGGCCGCGGTGTTCGGTGCGGTTCACATCAGGGGCCCGACGACCTGGGCCTGCAGTCAAGCCTTGGCAACCCATTGCGTGAGCCGGTCTGGTGACGAAGGACCATTCTCGACAACCCCCGATGGCGAAACTCATTTTGGGAGCATCCGTCGTCCCTCCCAGGAGTTTCCGCCGTCACCTCCCTAGGTCAGGCAACTCTCGAAGGATCCGAGCCCCGATCGACGACCTGAGGAGCATTCCCCGCGAACACGTTAAGGCAGGCCTCAACGACGACGGGGTCGTACAACGTCCCCGCACCTCGCTTCACCTCGGCGAGGGCCATTTCGATGCCCAGTCCAGGTCGGTAGGGGCGATGTTGCGTCATAGCCTCAACCACGTCGGCCACCGCAATGATCCGCGCGGGCAGGATTATTTCGTGTCCGAGAATCCCACCGGGGTAGCCCGAGCCGTCCATCCGTTCGTGGTGTTGCAGGGCAACTTCCGCGATTGGCCAAGGCAGCGACGCCTTGGTCAAGATATCGGCGCCGACGACGGTGTGGCGCTTGACCATCTCAAACTCGAGAGCGCTGAGTCGGCCAGGGCGAGTGAGGATCTCAGCGGGCACGGCGATCTTGCCAATGTCATGCACCTCCCCGCTTTGTCGAACCAGCTCAACCATCGTGGCGTCGAGGCCAAGTTGAGTGGCGATGGCTGCGCCGAGGGCGGCCACGTGGACTTGGTGGCCTGCCGTGTAGGGGTCGCGGGTCTCGGTCATCTGGCCGAGGGCGGCGAGAGTCCCGTCGAGTGCTTCCGCCAACCGGCTTGTTGACTGTATGTGGGCGATGCCGAACTCGACCTCTTTCGCAATCACTTCGAGTCCCTCCACCGCCGTCTCGTCGAATGAGAAGACGTGCTCGTCGTAGACGGCGAGCACCGCCCTATGCCCACCGGGGGCGATGGGAATGGCGATACACGAGCCGAGTCCGAATTCGCGGGCCCGTTCCCGCCACGGCTCGAACAGAGAGTTGGTGGCCATATCGTTGACCACCTGGGTGGTGCCGGTTCGCAGCGCCGTTCCGACTGGGCCCAGCCCGGCCTCCTTCGACCCCGACCAGGAGACCATGCCCGCGTAGGGGTAGTCGGTGACTCCAGATGAGAAGGCGATGTCGATGCCACCTTCCTCGACGGGGGAAGGAGTTCCGATCCATGCGAGTGCGTAGGGGCCGTACTCGACGAGGGAATCACACAGACGTTGCAGGGGTTCGGTGTCGTCGGTGGCGAACATCACGATTCGGTTGACTTCGGTGAGCAACTGCAGTGAGCGCCGGTGCTTCATTTGAGTTGTGATGTCATCGAACCAGACGACGGCCCCCTTGATCTCGTTGTCAACTATGAGCGGATAACCATCTACCCATAGCCATCGGCGCGACTTACCAGGATTATCGATTCCCGTGATCACGCCGTAGCAGGGCTCGCCCGTTCGCAACACGCGTGATGAAACGTACTCGCCGTCGGCAAGTCTTGAGCCATCCTCGTGCACGGCGCCCAGAGGCAAATCGAAAATGGTCTTGCCTTCGATCTGGTCGGTTGTGGCGCCGAGCAGTCTGGAAGCGGCACTGTTGCAGTCGATGACTACACCTTCGACGTCATAGAGCACGACACCGGTACGAATGTTGTCAAGGAATTCATTGGAGTAGACCCGCGCGTAGAGACCTGCGTTGGGGTCAGCCAGTGAATTGATTACGTTCATGTTCAGCCTCACCTTGGTAGGTCCGACAATCCGGCCAATTGAACGATCCAGAGGGCTGATCAGTGACTCCGCCACCAATAATCGTGACGGCTTAACCAGCCAAAGGGATAGTTCCATTCAGTAACTGAAGGGCTTTCTACAGATTAGTAGTGAATTTAGGAATTCAAGGGCGCGAATCCAGTTTCATAACACCAGTCAACTGAGAAGTTGTTCTCTGGTTGTTTCATTGTTGAGCAAGAGTTGAGAGACGTGTTGCTCTTCTCATCGGGTAGACGGCAAAGAGCGAATGTCAAGTTGGCAATCGATGCGCGATCAACAGACATTTCCGGGACTGATTCACGCGGGTCTGGCGTTCACTGATTCTCTTCTGTGGTCCCTCCCTTTGGACCCGAAACGCCTCACCGTGAATCCCGCGATGCTGAGCGATGGCAACTCCTTCAGACGATTCTTCGGCCAGGCAGTTTGTCAGCCCCGAAGTCAAATCATGGAGAACTCGCGAGAACGCCGATATGCGGCGTACTTCGTTGTGCGGGCAAATCGGAGCCCCCGGCGACCCCCAAGATTGGGGTGCGACCTACGCAGTTAGTTGCTCACATGCGCAGGTGTTGTCCATGTCGCTCGGAACGCCGAGAGACCCTGCGAGCCCCTGAACCAACTCGTGCGATGGAGTCATCCAATGGGTTCGCGCTAGCCACGAGATCTTCCCAGACATCACCCAATCAGCTTCCACGTCTGGCAGGCCATCGTCAATCTGACGTTGCAGCGAGGTCGCGGACGCTGGAGTCAGCTTCGCGCTGCGAATCCCCATCCATCGACTACCTCCCACGACAGACTTCGCCTATGCAGCGCCGTCAGTTGAACCTGCCTCAGCGCGTCGTTCTGGTTGTTGGACTCGGGGCCGCGCTCTACTTCTTTGGTGGCTGGGCGACGACGTGGGGATCCGGCGCCAGTTGGAACGGTTACGCCCCTCTCCAGAGCAGCGCCTCCTTCAGCCCCTTCATCGCCGGGCTTTTTCCATGGGTGCGCCTTTGCGTGTGGTTCATACTCGTTGCGGTATGGGTCGGAGTCTCACTGGTAGTCCTTCGCTCACCCGCCGCAACCGACGTCGGTGACCGGAGTTCGCCGCAAGCGTGACCGTTTGATATCAAAGGTGTCACGTCGATCCCTTCGTCGAATTCGCCCGCAGCACCGCCACTGATAAGGGACACTCGATTCGCCCTGCGGACTCGACGAATGGGACCGAATTCGAAGATTAACAACACGTGAACTTCGAGGTCACGTGGCATGTCTCCCCTTGGAAGTTCACGCCGCTCGGGTAAGGTCGATGGCAGAGGTCGAGTCATTCGAAGAGAAGAGACACTGCATGGCTGTCGCAAAGAACTCCCCGACGTGGCCCCACGTAACGAGCGCATCGGAAATCGGTAGTTGGCTCATCGACATGGACGGTGTCCTCGTTCGAGAAGATCACCCCATCGAGGGCGCGAACCGTTTTCTCGAACTACTGCGAAGCGCGAACACGCCGTTTCTGGTTCTCACCAACAACTCGATGTTCACGCGCCGTGACCTCAGCGCTCGTCTCAAGTGGAGCGGGATCGAGGTCCCCGAGGATCACATTTGGACGTCCGCCCTCGCCACCGCGGTCTTTCTCGATGCCCAACGTCCGAAGGGGTCGGCGTTCGTCATTGGCGAGGTCGGCCTGACCACCGCCCTTCACGAAGTGGGCTACACCCTGTCGGAGAACGACCCCGACTACGTGGTCATCGGCGAAACTCGTAGCTACAGTTTCGACCGCATCACGAAAGCAGTCCGGCTGGTGGGCGCGGGGACGAGGTTCATCGCGACCAATCCCGACCCCACCGGGCCGAGCGTCAACGGGCCATTGCCCGCGACGGGTGCCGTGGCCGCGCTGATAAGCAAGGCCACGGGAAAGGTGCCCTACTTCGTTGGAAAACCCAATCCGTTGATGATTCGTTCCGCCATGCGTGAACTCAACGCTCACTCCGAATCAACTGCGATGGTCGGTGACCGCATGGACACCGACATCGTCGCCGGGCTCGAAGCAGGTTTGCACACCGTCCTCGTCCTCTCGGGCGTCTCCGACGCTGAGGCGGCCCACCACTACCCGTATAAGCCATCGCGTGTTGTCTCGTCTGTCGAGGTGCTGGCAAATGAGCTCGAGCAGTAACAATCAGCCGGGAAGGGCGTAGAGAATCCGAGTGATCTCAGGATTCTAAGATTCGCCCGCACTTCATCTGCGAATCTCCAAAGGATGGTGGATGTCTCGATTTCCTGTGGAAATCGCCAACCACGTGGTCAGACTGGCAACTGACCAGGGCGGCAAAGCGTTCAATGAATGAAGTGCCGGTTCAAAAGCAAGACAACCACTCGGCTTACGTTGATTGGCCAGCCAGTCTGCAGAGAATCAAGGAGTTCTGCCGAGCGTCAGTGGTTGCCGCCCTGAATTCGGATGTTTGCGTCCAAGACCTGCGATCCTCATGGTTCTCAAGACGGATTCAGCGAGAAGAACTGGTTTCGCCTTGTCGACCGCGAAGGCGATACGCGAAATAGGCCCGTGCTGACTCGTCGTCGGGAGGGTTCCCGTCCGGGTCGGTTTCCTCGAGAAGCTCGAAGTCCATGGCGAGAGCCTCTCGCACGTGCTGAAGCGGGACCCCTAGCTCGACTATTTGTTCGTGGCATAGAACGAACTGGTCGTTGGTTCGCTGCTCGAAGACCCGGATATCCCACATCGAGAGAGCGTCAGCGTCGAACTCGACGTCCAAGATCAGGGTGTTCCCGTCGAAATGGTGAACCCAAGGCGGCGCTTCACCGAGCCGACGAAGCCGGCCCAGCGTGTTGAGGTCGAAGACGAAGAGCCCTCCCTCGGCGAGGTGTTCGCGCACCCGATCGAATGCCTTGAGCCAGCCGTCGAAACTCTGCACATGATTTAACGTGTCGTACACGCACAGGACAACATCGAAACGCTCCCGCAGGGAAAAGTCGGTGATGTCGGCCTGGAGCAGGCGCGCCGACGGGCACCTGCGCCGAGCGATCGCCAACATCTCGGGTGAACGGTCGATGCCGGTCAAGGAGAGCCCGGATCCGAGTCCGGCCAGGATGGCCCCGGTGCCGCATCCGAGCTCGAGCACCGACGATGCGTTCGGATGATACCGCTCGATGTAGTGGAGCATCTTGCGGCTCCGCGACTCAGACTCGTCGTTGATCGCGTCGTAGAATCGGGCGAACTCTCGGTACTCGGGCATTGGCCTAACGTACTTCGGCGCGGGTCGAGCGACTAGATGACGGGCGACAGTCCCCCATCAATGCTCACGCCGACACCGGTGATGTAACTGGCTCGTGGCGACAAGAGGAACGCGGCGAGATCAGCGAACTCCTCAGCGCGGCCGACACGTCCCAGGGGGATGTTCGACCCCTCGGCCATCGACGCGTAGAGGTCCGAAAGACTCATGTCGGCATCCTTCGCGCGACGCGCCCACTGGCCGGACTCGATGAGACCAATCAATATGGCATTCACGCGAACGCCGCGCGGGCCCACCTCGTTCGCCATCGCCTTGGTCAGCGCGAGTCCGGCCGCTCGCGAGGCCGTCGTCGGCGTGGAGTTCGCCTGGGGGGATCGGGCCATGATGGCGAGGACATTCACGATGGCTCCCTTGGTCGCCTCAAGAGCCGGAAGGACACGCCGTGCGACGTGCAGCGCCGAGATGACCTTCAGCTCATAGTCCTCGCGCCACGCACTGTCGTCCGAGGTCGCGACGGATGAAGCCGCTGACCGGCCAGCGTTGTTCACCGCCCCGTCGAGGCGGCCAAAACGCGCAAGGGTCAAATCGATGAATGCGTCCAGCTCGGACGCCTTCGTGACATCGGCCTCGACACAGAGGGCTTCGGCTCCGAGAACTTCCTGGGCTCGATTCAACCGATTGATGTCGCGCCCGCAGACCGCCACCCGCGCCCCTTCGCCGACCAACGTCCGGGCCAGCGCGAGACCCAGGCCATCGGTCCCCCCGGTGATGAGAAACGCACGATCATTCAGTTCAAGATTCACGTGCTCATCCTACGGATGCTCGCCGCACGTGCCAAAGAATGGGAAAACGAAGAGATTCACCGATTCCGCAAGACATCGCTCACCATGAATCTCCATGAGCAGATCGCGCGGTAGACCTGAGTGCACTGATCTACGAAAGGCAGAGCAATGAGACTCACACGATCCACCTTGGGCGCAGCGGCGTTGGTCATCGCCTCGCTCAGCTTCTACGCCGGCACCCTCACGTCGCCCGCGTCGGCCGGCACTTCGTACGCCACCCAGGCGCAAGTGACCGCCGCACAGGCCGCCGCGACGAAGGCGCTCTTGGTCGCCAATCACGCTTTGGCAACTGCCAAGAGTGACGCGACCAATCTCACCAACGTGGTCACGCAGATCAAGGCCTGCGTCGCCCAGTGGCCCGCCAGCCCTCCTTGTCCCTGATATCCGGATTCATCCAGCCTTCCGCCTCAATGAGTGCTGAAGTGCTCGTGCCATTCGGGCCGCGGTTCGAACCGAGGTCGTCCACCTGACCGCCGGCGCCTCGTTCGCGCAGGAGCGACGGGATTCTCTTGGTCGACGGTCGCGCCCAGTGACCAGGACGGGCCCGCTGGGGCGGCCCCCCAATTCGACGGCCTTGACGCGTCACTAAAGTTGGAGGTAACCAACGGTGCGTTCACCTTCGTACCGCCTAGTGAAAGACGTCACCGCGTGCCTGGCTTCCAGCGATTTGACCTTGAGGAAGGGCCTCCCCTGACCGAACGTGAATTGAAGCGACGATGGTCCCAATTCCACGATTCCATCCGCATCAGGTCCGGAAAGCCCTTCCAGCAGATCATCGGGCGAATGCTCGGTGAGAGAACCTTGCGCTACAAGGTCGCCCGCTTCTTCGGTCGCCCGGTGCTCAAGATCGTTCGAGGGCTGACGGGACAGGAAGCCAGGGTTGCGCCAGTGACGGCCATCTCCAAGACCAGCACCTTCTTTCCGACGAACTACCGGCCTCGCGACACACCACCGGCATCGAAGTTGGCGGCGCTCGAGCGGCAGTTGGCCGACGTAGCCATCGCCGCCGTCAACGAAACCGCCGACACGTCTTCGTCCGCCATTGACGCACTCAACGAGACGATTGCGAACACCGCAGCGTCGTGGCTCTTCCTCCACGACACCTCGGCCACTCGCGGTGAGTGGATCGGTGTGCTGTCGGCCCTCCTGGAACACGCGAACGAACACGACGACGTCGTCTTCGCCGACGAAACCGGACCCCAGCCCCTGTCTCCGATACTGAAGAGTCCCGCGGTCGGGCCGCACACGCTGCTGAGCTACAACGTGGTGGGCCGACCGGCGCTGTTGCGCGTGGCCACGCTTCGCGCCATCGGCGGCTTCTCACCCGACGCGGGCTGGGCATTCGAGCATGACGCCTACCTGCGGCTCAGCGAATCGCGAGCGAGATTCCACCACATCCCCCTCGTCGTCGGCGCCGGACGTCCGGTGATTGCCTTCTCTCGCGAGCACATTGACGAAGACAGTTGTCGCGTCGTGAGGAGTGCGTTGGACCGTCGTGGGTGGCGCGGATCGGTCACACCTGGGGTGCTCGGCGGTCTCGTGCAGTGGAAGCTCGATCCACCGTCACCTCAGCCCTCCATTGACATCATCATCCCCACGCGGGACCGCCTGGACCTCGTGCGCCAATGCATTGACGCCATCGAGGCCAAGACGACCTACTCGAACTTCGACATCGTCATCCTGGACAACGACTCGAAGGACCCCGAGACGCTCGCGTTCTTCGCGACGACGAAGTACCGGGTCATTCCTTGCCCCGGTCCCTTCAACTACGCCCACATCGTGAATCGCGGCATCAGCCACAGCAGCGCGGAGTACGTGGTGACCCTGAACAACGACACCATCGTGATCACCCCGGACTGGCTGGAACGCATGGTGAGTTTGGCCTCGCTTCCCGACGTCGGCATCGTCGGCGGATGCCTGATCGACCAGGAGGGGCGCTACGAGCACGAGAGCATCGTCATCTCGCCCTACCCGCAGCACTTGCGCACGGACTCGAACTACCCGCATCAAGACATGTTCGTGTCCTCAACTCGTGACGTGGCCGCCGTGACCGGTGCGGTGCAGATGATCCAGCGTGAGTTCTGGGAGTCGCTCGGCGGCATGGACGAACAACTCAAGGTCGTGATGAACGACGTCGACATCTGCCTGCGTAGCCAGCTGGAGGGTCGCCACGTCGTCTACACGCCCGACGTGAGACTTTTTCACCACGTCAGCTCCTCTCGAGGCAAATTGGATCCGCTCGAGGACCGCAACCTGTTCATCCGTCGCTGGGACATCTTCGGTTCCTTCCAGGACCCCTACTTCCCGGAATCGATCCTCTTGCTGGGCGAACAGGTCTACTTCCGCCATCGTTGAAGGCCGGCAAAGTTGGATTCGGCTCTTGGCGCCCTTGTAACCTGAGTGGGTGAACACTACGAGGGCCAAGTTAGTAGCGTTCTACCAGCGCCTTCCGGCGCCGACGATGCCGGTGCTGCTCATCATCCTCGCGGTCGTCGCGGGCAACATCATGTACATCTCGGGCCTCGCCTCGGACGACCCGATCGCCTGGACCGCGAACATCTCGCACCACCTGTGTCGGGTGGCGTGCGGTCGTCCGGCCATCGATCCCAATGTCGGTTATCTCACTCAGGCCCTCGGTCACCTCGCCGCCTTGGACATCCTTCACGGTCACCTGCCCTGGTGGAACTACTTCGAGGGACTCGGTCAGCCACTCGCCGGCGAAATGCAGAGTGCGGCCCTCTTCCCTTTGACGCTCTTGTTCGCGACGTCCAATGGCCTGCTGTGGTTCCACGTCTCACTTGAAGTGATTGCCGGAGTCTCCACGTACTTCCTGGCCAAGCGACTCGCAATGCCCACATTCCTCGCGACCGGCATCGGCGTGGTCTTCGCGCTGAACGGCACATTCGCCTGGCTCGGGAACTCAGTCCTCAATCCGGTCGCCTTCCTGCCCATGTTGCTGCTCGGCATCGAGATGATTTTTGACGGTGCCCGGTCCGGCGCTCGACGGGGTTGGTACGTCGCCGCGATCGCCCTCGCGCTGTCGATTTACGCGGGATTCCCCGAGGTCGCGTTCCTCGACGGCGTCTTCGCGGGCGGTTGGGCCGTTGTACGCCTCTACATGCTGCCCAAGGACGTCCGTTTCACGGCCGCCCTTCGCCTGGGCATCGCCGGGATCGCGGGCACCTTCCTCGCGATGCCCATCCTCATCCCCTTCTACGACTTCATGAAAGTCGCCTTCGTCGGTAACCACCTCGCCAGCGTGGAAGGAATGACGCAACTCTCCGACCACGGCGCGTCGATGTTGCTGGACCCGTACGTTTTTGGCACCCTCTTTTCGAACCACAACGCCTTCCCGTTCTGGGGCGGCATTGGCGGCTACTTCGGTGCCAGTGTGAGCGCACTCGCGCTCCTCGGACTCTTCGGGAAACGTCTCCGTCCCTTGCGGCTCTACCTCGCGGGATGGACTTCGCTCGCCGTACTCGGCGTCTTCAACATCCTCCAAATCCGAGTGTTCTGGAACCTCATCCCCCTCGTCAAGACAATGGCGTTCTCCCGCTACGTGATGCCCAGTTGCGAGATGGCCCTCGTCGTGCTCGCCGCGCTCGGCATCATGGACTTCGCAACCAATGCGCGGGCCAAGCGAGTCTTCACCCTGACGACGCTGGTGGCTCTGGCCCTCGTCGTCTGGAGCGTCCTGGCCGCCCGCACGATCAACCACGGAGTGGTCTTGACTCCCACGACTCGCATCATCTTCATCGGGCTGGACGCAATCCCCTTTCTCTCCATCGGCGCACTGCTGGTCCTGGGACGTTTCTCGAAAGTCCGCGTCGTGCCGCTGTTGATCACCATCGTCCTCGTGGCTGAGTCGCTGCTTCTGTACTTCGTGCCCACCGCCGAGGCACCCAAGCAGATCACGGTCGACCAAGCACCGATTGAGTTCTTGCAGAACAACCAGGGACAAGAGCGATTCCTCGACTTCGGCGTCCTGAACGCCAACTGGGGAACGCAGTTCGGCCTGAATTCACTCAGTGCCATCGACCTGCCCTTCCCCAAGGCCTTCTCGCGATTCCTCGCAACCCGAATGTTCCCCTCGCTCACGCCGCTCAATCAGTTCGTCATTCACGGCGGCATCACCGGCATCATCGCCCAGGAGAACGCGGTGCTGACTCACTTCTCCGTCTACCAGGCGGCCTCGGTGAAATACCTGCTACTCCCGAACTCCATCGTGCTTCTGCCGGGTCTGACGAAACTAGGCGTCCACCGTGTCTTCGAGGACGCCATCGCCGGTATCTACGAGATGCCCAATCCGAGGCCGTTCTACTCCACCACGTCGAGCACGTGCACGGTGAAGAGCGCGTCGGTCGGTGCGGCCACCGTGACCTGCCCGAAAGGCGCTTCGACCCTGATCCGAACCGAGCTCTCCATGGCCGGCTGGCAGGCCACCGTGAATGGCAAGGCCGTCCCGATCACCACCGTTGACGGCGTCTACCAGAGCGTGACCGTTCCCCAAGGGACGTCAACGGTCACCTTCAACTTCTTGCCCCCGCACGAGAAGTTCGCCTTCCTCGCCGCGCTCGCGGCTGCCTTCTTTCTCATCGGATCGTGGATCTTCGAGCGTCGACGACCAGCCCGTCCCGCGCGACACGCACGGCCCCGTGGCCAGCGCTAGAGGTCGACGAGTACGGGTCGTCTCGCACTGGATTGGCGCCCTGACCCTCGTCGCGTGCACGAGCGGCGGCATCGTCACCGTTGGCGTGGGTCCGCTCGCCGCGGCACCGACCGCGACGACCATCGATCCCGGTCGCCTGGCGCCCACCAGTTCCGAACCGGCGACGGGAGCGGCACTGGCGAGTCGAATGCGTGTGCTGTTCGCCGCCCTGACGGCGAACGACGTCACCCGCGCGGACACCGTCTTCTTCCCCCGCACGGCGTATCTTCGAATGAAGTCGGGGCTCCTCGCGAGTCCCGGTGCCGACTACGCCAATCGGCTACTCGCCTTCTTCCACCTCGACGTGGCGAGCTACCACCGACGGATCGACACCGGTGGCGCCCCGACGCTGCTGCGCGTGACGGCCAACCCCGCCGATGCCGCGTGGATCGCCCCCGGACACTGCGAGAACCTGATCGGCTACTGGCACCTGCCCGGGGTCCGCCTGGTCTACCGCCAAGGTACGAGGGTCTGGTCGGTGCGCGTGGCGTCGCTCATTTCGTGGCGCGGGGTCTGGTACGTCGTGCACCTGGGCCCGAATCCCCGTCCCCGCGACGTCGGCACCGTCGATGACTTCCGAGCCGGAGCGGGGACGCCGGGTCCGGCCGGCGGCTGTTAGCCAGCGGGGGGCCGCAGCGCTCCACTGGCGCCGATCAGCGCGGCGTTCGCCCCAAAGTCCTGCGTGGAGAGTTGGTTGACGAAGGCGGCCGACGCCCGGGACGGATCGACCGTTGGCTGGCCCGCCGCGCTGAGCACGACTGACGTGAACCGCGCGCCGACAAACGAGCCCGACGGCGTGAGCGTGACGTGCAAGATGGCGGAGAGCCTCAACGGGCCGACGGACGCGAAGTCGTAGTAGTTGGCGAAGTCGCCCAGGCTGTAGTCGATGAGGTGGCCGCGGTACCACTCCATGCCGCGCAGCACGTGGGGGCCACTGGCGATCACCAGGTCGGCACCGGCGCTGATTGCCGCGTGAGCGAAGGCGTACGGGTTGCCCCGGTCCTCACCGACGTAGGTCTCGCTGGCGCGCGTCACGTGATCGGCGGAGGTGCCCTCGGCGCCGGCGTGCATGTACACCACGACGACGTTGGCCGTCTTCTTCGCCTGCCCGATGAGCTGGGCGGCGGCCGCGAAGTTCAAGAGGTTATTGGTGTTGTAGTACGGCGCGAAGTCGACGAAGGCAACCTTGGTGGCGCCATCTCGCACGACGCCGATCTGGCCGGGCAGGCCCGCCTGGGTGATCCCCGCCGCGTGCAGGGCCGCGGTGGTGTCGAGCACGCCCGTGCCGCCAAAGTCGTGCGAGTGGTTGTTGGCACTGTTCATCACGGTGATGCCCGCGGCACGGTACGCCGAGGCGAACGACGTCGGCACGTGGAAGGCGTAGCACTCGGTCGAGGTCGGCGAACACTTCGACGTGGCCGCGCTGGTGATGGTTCCCTCGAGGTTGGCGAAGACTATCGGGGCGGCGAGCGCCGCCTTGATGGGCGCCAGGTACTCGGCGGGATCGGCTGGCAGTTGGGGCGTGTTGCCGAGTTCGGTGTCGCCAACGGCCGAGAGGGTCACGTTCGCCACCGGGACCGTGGTGGTGGTCGTTGTTGTCGCCGATTCCAGGGTCGTCGACGTGGTGACGGTGGGACTGAGGATGTTGACCGCCCCGAGCGCGACCACGGGCACCACCACGAGCACGGGTACGGCCATCAACGTAAATCGCCTCATCGATGTACGGGGCAGCATTCGGCGGCCGGGGGCCCTGTGTTTTCCTACCATGGCTGAGGTGCACTCGGGCTGTTCGAAGTGAAGACCGCGAAGAAGTCCTTGGTGCTCGGATAGAGAAACCGGCCGGGGATCTGATTAGGGTTCGGCACGAAGAGCGAAGGCCCCTTGGCGCCCGGGGCCGCGTAGGTCACGAAGATGGGCCACTCGGGATTGATGTCGAGCTCCATGGCCCGCACGCAGTGAAGCTCCACCATCACGTGCGCCATTCCGGCGGCGGTCTGCGCCGCCGCCGCCGCATAGATCAGATCACCTTGCTTGGTGATGCCAATCGCGGTGCGCCACACGGCGGGGACGCCGTGCAGGGTCAGTCCCCAGAGTGAGTTGATCGCCGATCGCGGCGTGGGCGCACCGTTGCTCACCAACAGCGGAAGGTTCTGTCGGGCCATCGCGATGGTTGGACCCGGGCGGGCCGGTCCGGTCCAGGTGATGATGTTGACGGTGCCGTTGGTGTAGCGCACCGCCGTGGCGAGGCCGTCGATCATCGGGAAGTACAGCGTGTGATGCACGTAGAAGCCGGCGGCTCCGTCGGCTTCGTAGAATCCCGAGTTGAACGCGGCGAGCAGCCGTGGGTACGCCGAAGGTGGGACCATCTCGGGACCCCGCGGCAACGCCGTCGGCCCGGGGCCCTTGTAACCGGGGTAGAGCGCGAGAACGGTCGTCGACGTTCGAATCCACGCCGCGTAGGCGAGCACGGTTGGTTGGGTGGGATCGGGGGCGAACGTCGTGGTGTACACCGAAGGTGCGGGCTTGGCCCACGCGTCTTTCGCGAGCCATCGTGGACAGACTTCCTTCGGCGTGCTCGCGGTGCCCGCTGCGGGCGGGGGCCCGACCCTGATACACACCTTCACGGGCGTGTCGAGTTGACGGGCGACATTCGTGGTGGTGGTGCTCGACGAGGCCGTCTGGGGTCGCAGCAACATCACTCCCGCGACCATCAGGGCACCGGCAACCACAACTGACGCGACTCTACGCATGACCTTCTCTCGCGACGGTGCCTCTACCCATCTTAGGTAAGGGCGGGGCCGATTGAACCGCCACCCCGTGCCCGCGTCGCCGTACGATAACGGTGAAACGATCGCCAGAGGAGCACCGTGTCAGCGCACCGAGCAGCCCGCAGAACTTCGATCCCGGAGGTCCGATGACCAGTCGCATCGATCAACTCGATCTCTCCCCGAAGCTTTCCCACGAGGAGTCGGAACGGCGGATCATCGCCGCCCAGCTGCGACTCGTCCAGTTGCGCCTCTTCACCGCAGGGCTCCTCGAGCCCCACGCGGTCGGTCCGGGCCTGCTCGTGCTCTTCGAAGGCGTCGACGCCGCGGGCAAGGGAGGCGCGATTCGCCGTCTCGTCAGCGGGCTCGATCCGCGCCACGTCCTCGTCGTGCCCATCGGCACACCCGACGAGCAAGCGATGCGTCATCACTTCCTCTGGCGATTCCAACCCTCCATTCCCGGCCGGGGCCAGATGACGGTCTACGACCGGTCCTGGTACGGGCGACTGCTGGTCGAGCGGGTCGAGAAGTTGATCGACGACGTGGACGTCAAGCGGTCGGCACAGCAGATCATGGAGTTCGAGAGGTCGCTCGTCGACGACGGCATGATCCTCGTGAAGTTGTGGCTGCACATCTCAGAGCAAGAGCAGCTGAGACGGTTCAACGACCGGGCCAATGACCCTCTCAAACAGTGGAAGCTCACCCCCGAGGACTGGCGCAATCGAGAGAAGCGGCCGGCGTACCTCGAGGCCCTCGGCTACGTCCTCGACACCACTGACCAACACCACGCGCACTGGGACCTCATCGCGGCCGAAGACAAGCACTTTGCCCGGGTCGCGGTTCTCGAAACGATAATCAAGCGTTGGGTCCGCGGCCTCGAGCGCAGGGGCATCGCCGTCCCCGAAGGCCGGGGCGAGGACTACCTTCGCTAGGAGCCTCCCTCGGCTCGAATTATCTGGAACACTGAGTCCATGACCTCGCGCTACGGCATCACCATCCCCTTTGATGGCGTCACCCTGTTAGAGCACCGGGAGTGGTTCCACCGTCTGGCCGATCTGGGCTACACCGACGTCTGGTCCGCCGAGGTCGACGGGGCCGACGGCTTCACACCCCTCGCCCTGGCCGCGGCGTGGGAGCCCCGTCTCAATCTCGGCGTTGCGGTCACCCCGGTCTTCACCCGTGGCCCCGGCCTGCTGGCGATGAGCATCGCGTCCCTCGCCGAAGTCGCTGGCGGTCGCTTCACCATGGGTCTTGGAGCGTCGAGCGAGCCCGTGGTGCAGCGCTGGAACGGCATCGCCTACGAGAAGCCCTACGCGCGGACCCGAGACGTCCTGCGATTCGTCAAGCGAGCGCTCGACGGTGAGAAGATCGACCACGTCTTCGATACCTTCGAGGTCCACGGCTTCAGACTCTCGCGTCCGGTCATCAATCGCCCACCGATACTGCTCGGCGCACTGCGTCCGGGCATGTTGCGCCTGGCCGGCCTGGAGGCCGACGGCGCCATCTTGAACTGGCTGGCGGCGAGCGACGTCGCCCAGTGTCGCGCCGAGGTCGGCAGCGGCAAGACCATCGCCGCCCGGCTCTTCGTCATACCTACCGAAGACGCCGACGCGGCTCGCTACATCGGCCGACGGATGATCTCGTCGTATCTCACCGTGAACGCCTACGCCGAGTTCCACCGTTGGCTGGGCCGTGGGGAGTTGCTCACTCCGATGTGGGAGGCCTGGGCCGCCGGTGACCGCAAGCGGGCCAACGAGGTCATCCCCGACTCGGTCGTCGATGAACTGATCATTCACGGTTCCTACGACCAGTGTCGCGATCACGTGGCGCAGTACGTGGAGGCGGGCGTCCAGATACCCACCATTGCCATCGTGCCCTTCGGCATCGACATCAGTCAAGCCGTCGAGGGCCTCGCCCCGCGTTAGGCCGAATCGGCTTCGAGGAACTCGAGGATCCCGGCGAACTTCTCGCGCGCCGCGACGCTGCGAGTGGGAATGAAGTCGGTGGGGATCTCACTGGCCGTGTAGTTCTTCAGCGCGTGGCGCGCCACGGTCTGGCGGTGCACCTCGTCGGGTCCGTCATAGATGCGAGCCGCGCGGGCCCAGCGGTACATCGCCTCCAGAGGCATGTCGGCCGAGTAGCCCAGCGCGCCATAGGTCTGAATCGCGCGGTCGATGACGTTGTGGAGCACCGTGGCGCCGTAGTACTTGATCATGGCGATCTCGTCGCGCGACGCCGACGCCCCGACCTGGTCCATCTTCCACGCGGCGTGCAGCGTCATCAGTCGCGCCGCGTGCATCTCGGCGCGCGAGTCGGCGATCCAGTTCTGCACCGTCTGCTTCTCCGCCAGCAGCGAGCCGTGCGTGAAGCGGCTGAGTGCTCGCTCGCACATCATGTCAAAGGCCCGCTGCGACTGGCCCAGCCAGCGCATGCAGTGGTGGATCCGTCCCGGTCCGAGGCGTGTCTGGGCGAGCAGGAACCCAGATCCCTCGGGACCGATGAGGTGGTCGGCGGGGATGCGTACGTCTTCGTACAGAATCTCCGCGTGGTTCCCAAAGCGGCCGTAGGTCACCTGGGGATCGTCCATGGAGCCCACGTCGCGAACGATGGTGACGCCGGGGGTGCCGACCGGCACGACGAACATCGACGAACCCTGGTACGGGTGCACGTCGGGATTCGTCACGGCCATCACGATCAAGATGTCCGCGACCGAACCGTTGGTCGTGTACCACTTGCGCCCGTTGACGATCCACTCGTCACCGTCGCGCACGGCGCGCGACTGGAGCAGCCGCGGGTCGCTGCCCGCAGTGTTCGGCTCGGTCATCGAGAACCCGGACCGCATCGTGCCGTCGAGGAGCGGCTGCAACCAGCGCGAGCGGATGTCCTCGCGCCCGGTCATCTCCATCCCGGCGGCCAGGAGCTCGGCGTTGCCGCTGTCCGGGGCGTTATTGCCGAACACCACCGGTCCGTACGGAGTCTGACCGAGGATCTCGTGCATCAAGCCGAGTTGCACCTGGCCGAATCCCATTCCGCCAAGTTGCGCGGGCAGATGCGCGGCCCACAGACCTCGGGACCGCACCTCATCCTGCAGGGGCTTGATGAGTTGGATCATGGAATCGTGCGAAATATGGAGGGTCTCGATCGGGAATATCTCTTCGCGCACGAACTGGCGCATCCACACCAGTTTCTCTTCGAACTCCGGTTCGGTCGCAAAGTCCCACGCCATGGTCACCATCCCTTTCAGCGCAACTCTACGCCCCGGAAAAACCTACGAACGCCGACCACGTCGCCGCGCTCTCTACACTGTGGTCCTTAACGATCGGAGCATCATGGCCAAGAAATCCAAGTCCCCGAAGAAGGTCAAGATCGGCGTGGTCGACACGATGTTCGCCCGCTACGACATGGGCGCGGCCGCGGTGGCCGAATTGGCCGAGTGTCCGGGTTACGGCGAGACGTTCACCGTGGTCACCCGGACCGTTCCCGGCTTCAAGGACCTCGCCGTCGCGGCGAAGAACCTGATCGAACGGGACGGCTGCTCGATCGTCGTCGCGCTCGGCATGCCGGGCCGGGCTCCGATCGACAAGCAGTGCGCCCACGAAGCCGCCCTCGGCATAATGCAGGCGCAACTCATGACCTCGACGCCGATACTCGAGGTGTTCGTGCACGAGGACGAGGCCGACGACCCCCAGGTGCTGGCCTCGGTCTTCGAGAACCGGTCGCGCAAGCACGCGCGCAACGCCTACTGGATGCTGTTCGAACCCGAACAGCTTCGCCTGCGCGCCGGTCAGGGCATCCGCCAGGGCTTTGATGACGCGGGTCCCCTGGTAGCGAGCTGAGTCTCCTGACGTCGCTCACGGTTACTATGCTCGCCAAGGTTACGCTGCGGTAACCACGAGGAGGAACCCATGACCGAAGCCGTCATTGTCGCAACTGGTCGCACCCCAATTGGCCGGGCCTTCAAGGGTTCGCTCGTGGACATGCGTCCCGACGACCTCACTGCGCACGTCGTGCGCGAGGTGCTCGAGAAGGTCCCCCAGTTGGACCCCCACATGGTCGAGGACCTCATGGTGGGCTGCGGTCAGCCCGCCGGCGAGTCCGGCTTCAACGTGGCGCGCGTCGTCGCGGTGCTCGCGGGACTCGACGACGTGCCCGGCGTCACGGTCAATCGCTACTGCTCGTCGTCCCTGCAGACCATCCGCATGGCCGCCCACGCCATTCGCGCCGGCGAGGGTGACGTGTTCATCGCCGCGGGCGTCGAGACGGTGTCGCGCTTCGCCTCGGGAGCCTCCGACACCGGTAAGGCCATGAACCCCAAGTTCGCTGACGCTCTGGCGCGCACCGCGCGACGCTCGGAGAAGGTCACCGATCCGTGGACTCCGACCCCCGGTCTGCCCGACGTCTACATCGCCATGGGCCAGACCGCCGAGAACGTAGCCGAGTTCGAAAACGTGTCGCGCGCCGAGATGGACGAGTTCGCACTGCGCAGCCAGGAACTCGCCGTCGCGAGCCAGAACAACGGATTCTTCGAACGCGAGATCATCCCCGTCACGTTGCCCGACGGCACCGTCATCTCAAAGGATGACGGGCCTCGCGCTGGCACCACCCTGGAGAAGCTCGCGAGCCTGCTGCCGGTGTTTCGCGAAGGTGGCGCGATCACGGCCGGCAACGCGTGTCCGCTCAACGACGGGGCCGCGGCGGTGATCGTGATGAGCGACACGCGCGCCAGGGAACTGGGTATCAAGCCCCTCGCCCGCATCGTGGCGAGCGGGGTGAGCGGGTTGAATCCCGAGATAATGGGACTCGGACCGATCGAGGCGTGCCGTCAGGCGCTTCGACGGGCCGGCATGACCATTGACGACGTCGACCTGGTGGAGATCAACG
Source organism: Acidimicrobiaceae bacterium (assembly GCA_003133665.1). Lineage (GTDB taxonomy): Bacteria > Actinomycetota > Acidimicrobiia > Acidimicrobiales > RAAP-2 > RAAP-2. The sequence goes on from PKYK01000034.1 coordinate 64,158, forward strand.
AGGCGTTCGCCGCCCAGGTCATCCCGAGCGCGAAGCACCTGGGAATCAGCTTGGACAAGTTGAACGTCCGCGGAGGCGCCATCGCCCTCGGCCACCCCTTTGGCATGACCGGGGCACGCATCATGACCACGCTGCTCAACTCCCTCGAGGACCAGGGCAAGCGCTTTGGCATGGAGACGATGTGCGTCGGTGGCGGTCAGGGCATGGCCATGATCGTGGAACGGCTCGACTGACGAGCGCTCGACGCCGTCGTTACTGGGCGGTGCCGGTGGTCCGCGCCGTCGGGTCCTCGGTCAGTGCGCGGTGTTCATCGTCGCTGACCGGCCGCGATTCGTCGGGCAGCAGCACGGGGATGGATCCGCGCACCTCGTAGGCGACCCGTCGGCGAGGGTTGTACAGCACGTTGCGGTCCTCGACGTAGAGCAGGGGGCCGTGGTCGACCGGGTCTTCGAGCAGATCCAGGAGAAAACCGTCGAGTGCCATGGAGCTACGCCTCCTTGATCATCGCGAGCACCTCGCTCACGCGTTGCTCGCAGGCCGGCCCGTCGGCCGCCTCCACGTTCAGCCTCAGCAACGGCTCGGTGTTGGACGGGCGAAGGTTGAACCACCACGTGCCGAAGTCGACGCTCAGCCCGTCGAGTTCGTCAACGTCGACACCTTGTTCCTTCAATCGGGCGGCGATGGAGGCCACCGTCGCCGCGGGACTCGCCACCTTCGTGTTGATTTCACCCGAGTCGGCGTAACGGTGGAAGGGCTTGACCAGCGCCGAGAGTGGCACGGAGGCCCGGCTCAGGAGTTCGAGGACAACCATGGCGGTGATGATGCCCGAGTCGGCACAGTAGTTGTCGCGGTAGTAGTAGTGACCCGAATGCTCGCCGCCGAAGACGGCGCCGGTGTCGGCCATGACCTTCTTGATGTAACTGTGGCCCACTCGCGTTCGCACGCCCACCCCGCCGTGTTCGCCAATGACCTCGGGAACCGACTTCGAGCAGATCAGGTTGTAGAGAACGGTCGCGCCCGGATTGCGATCCAGCATCGCGGCCGCGACCATCGCCGTTGTCGTCGAGCCGCTGATGGGTTGGGCCAATTCGTCGATCAGGAAGACTCGGTCGGCGTCACCGTCAAAGGCGAGTCCGATGTCCGCTCCGACCTCGAGGACCCGACGCTGCAGATCGCGCAGATTCTCCGGATTGAGTGGGTCAGCCGGGTGATTCGGAAACGTCCCGTCCAGCTCTTCGTACATGATCTCGACCTCGAAGGGCAGCCCCGCGAAGATCTTCGGCGCGATGTAGCCCCCCATGCCGTTGGCGGTGTCGGCGACGATCTTGAGGGGGCGCAGGGTGGTGACGTCGACGAACGAGTGCACGTGTCGCACCCACTCAGCCATGAGGTCGACCGCCTCCAACGTCGCCAGCGGACCCTCGGCGGGCCGGTCGTAAAAAGTCGTGGTCATCGCCTCGATATCAACGAGTCCCGTATCGGCCCCGATGGGCTTGGCCCCAGCGAGACACAGTTTGATCCCGTTGTACTGGGCGGGATTGTGCGAGGCGGTGAACATCGCCCCGGGCACGCCGAGGTGGCCAGCGGCGAAGTAGAGGAAGTCGGTGGAGGCGAGTCCGAGGTCGAGCACATCGACGCCGACCGCGCGCGCACCCTCGGCGAAGGCCGCGCAGAGAGCCTCGCCCGACGGGCGCATGTCCCGGGCGATGGCGACGCGGGGCGTCGCCACGAAGGTGGCGAAGGCTGAACCGACCGCGCGCGCCACCCGTTCGTCAATCTGGTCGGGGTACGTGCCTCGAATGTCGTAGGCCTTGAAAATGGCGGTGGTGTCCACGACTCACCACTCTAGTTGCGCCAGATTCCGCGCCTTCTTACGGCGAGCCACAGCGTGACGAGACCGGCCAACACCGTCAGATCGCTCGCCACGTTGCTCCATACGAGCGTCGGTGTGCTGGAGTAGGTCATCGAGACGTCGTGCGATGTTGGCACCACGACCATCAGATTCGGACTCACGCGGTACGGACCGGTGGCACCCGCCGCGTGCCAACGCGGATAGTACGAGATCTTCACCAGCACCGGCACCCCCACGTTGCTCACGTGGAACGACAGCGACTGCGTCCCGACGACCACGCGACTCACGGTGCTCGTGACGGTGGCGCGTTGGTCGCGCAGCCGGTGGATCGAAGTGGTGCGTGGCCACGACGGTGGTCCGGAGTCCGCCGCCAACACCGGCCAGAGTGACTCGTCGAGCCACCACGCGGTGTTCGCCTCAAGCCAGCCCGTTCGACTACCGATGCCCGACACCACGTTGGGCAGCGTGGTGAGGGCCTGGACGATTGGGCTGTTCTTGATCAGGAAGATCTGCCACCTGACGCCGGGACTCGGCCACGCCTTGGTCGAGCCGACGTAACGCAACTGCGAATCACTCTTGGCCTGCGCGACCGTCTGGGGTGAGAAGGCGATGTAGTACTTCACGCCCAACATCTGGAGATGATGGACCCCTTCGGCGACGTTCAACTGTCCGTACGGCAGACCGACCTGCGGATTGCTCGGCGAGACGCTCAACTCCGCCTGATCGAGGAAGTGATAGGGCGTCGTCGCCGACGTTTCGAAGAAGAGGCCCTCCATCGAGTCGACGCAGTTGTTGGTCCAGTAGGGCAACAGCATCAACGCCATCGGCGTGCCGAATCGATTCTCGTTGGAGTTGTACTCCCACATCGCGCGCCCACAGCCGTAGCGGGCGGCGACTCGCTCCATGGTGGTCATGAGGTCGTGGTACTCGGGCCACGCCGGCTTGGTCTGGTAACCCGAGTAGTTCCACTGCGCCCAGCTGCTGACCTGGTTGCCGCCGGTCGCCAGGCCCAACGCCGAGGCGACCGGCGACATCAACCCCGGCACCGTCGTGAGAAGGCCCAGCAGGACGATCCCCACCGTGGCTCGAACGGTCCGTCGGGTCGAGCGGGCCCCGTCGTCTTCGACGTCGAGGACGAACCCGGGTTCGAAGTGCTCTTCGTGCGACGCCACGTGCTCCACGTCGAGATTGCCGACCACGCCGTCGGCGTTGTCGACCAGCTCAACGGCCACGTGCGTGTCCAGTCGCAGTCGTTGACGACGCGCTCGACCGGCCCAGCGTGCGAACAGGTAGCCGCAGAGCCAGCCCATGCTGAGGTGAATGGTGATGTACCAGAACGGCACCAAACGTTCGTTCCAGATGACCCCTTGGGGGTCGAGCGCGAACGCGCCCAACGACAACGCCGTGAGAGCGCCCAGCACCATTCCCAGGCGGTCACGCACACCGAAGGCCACCACGAATGCCAGGGCCGCCAGCACGATCACCCATCGATCGCCCGCGGCGTGCCCGCTCGCGTTGTACCACCCGAGCGTCGTGAAGATGGCGTGCAGCGAACCGACGTCGTCGTTCGTGTAGCCCATCGAATTGGTCAGGCTCTGTGAGGTGACGAATGGGAGAAGCCACCACGCCGAGAGGCCCAGCGAGAGCAGCCCCGCCCCGACGGCGAAGCGCACCGGACGCGCGTAGTCGCCGGGCTCGAGGGTGTCGTTGGGATCACCGATGCCCCGCCGCTGGAGGAGTTCGAAGACGACCAGCACGCCCACCGCGGTGACCGTGAAGATCCACGGCAGGATGTGCGAGGCGAGGGTGACGCTGAGGCTCAGTGCCGCGACCCAGTAACCACGGCCGGTGCGCACGCCGCGCGCGAAGAGGCCGATCGTGAGCAAGCCCATGGCCAACGACAGCGAGAAGGCGTACTCACCGGCCATGGTCGAGAAGAGATTGCCGCCGTCAATCGTGTACGACGCGTCAAAGAGGAACGGCAGCGTCGCCATAGCGAGCGCCAGCGGTACCGGACGGGGGGCGCGAAAGAGCCGGCCCATGCAGTACGCCGTGATCGGCATCAGGACCGAGCCGAGCACGGTCGCCAACTTGAACGCCACGCTGAAACTGATGACGTAACTGGCCAGGGTCGCCAGCACGTCGGGCAGCACGAAGTAGTAGGTGTAGGCCGGCATGCCGGCGAACCAGCCCGGGTACCACGGCGTCAGGTTGAAGAGGTTGCCCTGCGTGCGCAGGTAGGCCGGCAACGCCAGGTGCGATCCGGTGTCGCCACCGGTGATCGTGCTCGAGGACAACAGGAGCCCCGGGTGCAGTGACCAGATCGTCACGTAGATCACGGCGAGGACGCCGGCCGCTTCGATCAATCGGAGCGGGGTCCAGAAATCGCGACTCCGCCAGCGCATCAGTGGCCCGACCGCTGCGCGAGCAATGCCGCCATCGCCACCGCGTTGAAGGACACGTGGGTGATCACCGACGGCATCAGCCGCTTCGTGCGATAGACCACCACCGCAAGCACGATGCCCACGAAGGCGAGACCCGCGAACTGCAACGGTTCGCCGTGTGCGAGTGCAAAGAGGCCGGCACTGAGCACGACCGCGACTGCGGTCGCCCATCGCGGGGTGAATCGGTCGAGTCCCTGGTGCAGGGCGCGAAACAGGACACCGCGAAAGAACCATTCCTCCAGAACGGGGGCCACGAATGTGGTCAGGGCCACCAGCAACGCGAACGTCAGACCTCGGGCACCCCCGAAGAGGTGGTTCACCGGTTGGTTGAGACTCTTGAAATGGAAGGGGCTGTACGCCAGCACCACGACCAGCTGGCAGCCCACGCCGAGCAGCACGTAGCGTGCGTCGCTGGCGCGCAGTCGCCACTGAGCGGGAAGGGGGCGAAGGCGGCCCCGCGTCGTCGCGAAGCGAATGGCCCCGCCAAAACCGGCCCAGAGGCCGACCAGACTGAGCGCATTCGACCACCACGGCGGCTCCTTGGCCCCAGCCAACGCCTGGAATCCCCCGGGGTAGTGCGTGAACTGAAGCGCCATCGCGACCAGCACCGAGGCCAGGATCTCACCGCCGAGAAAACCCACGAGGCAGGCGATCAGTATCGCCCCCGCCCGGGGGCGATCGTCAGGTTCCGTGGCCGACAGTGGAGTCACAAGGCCTAACGCTAACAAGTTGAAGGTTTTACCCAGGGGCTAGGTGCCACAATTACAGTTCGCCCCTAGATTGGTGAGAGTGAGTACTGAACCCAACGACAAGCCCGGACTTAAAAAATTCATTCCGGGCAGCGACCGACCGATGGCGCCCGAGTCACGGCGTCGCTTCATAACCATTGCCATCGTGGCCTTCGTGCTCGGCATCCTGTTCATCCCTTCGCTCTTTCAGAGCAAGAACGTCAAGACCCTCTCGTACTCGGCGCTGATCCACGACGCCCGAAACCAGGGCGTCGTTTCGGCCAGTATCAACAACAACACGGGCGTCATAACGGGCCAACTGACCAATGGCACCAACTACACCACCAACGGACCCGCGCCGACGCTGACGAACGAAATCGACACCCTGCGAACGAACAACGTCAACGTCACCTTCGCCAATCCGTCGAGTTTCGCCTCGACGTTCCTGCCGTACCTCATTTGGATCTTGATCTTCGCGGGCTTCATGATCTTCGCCAGCCGACAGGCTCGGGGTCAGATGAACGGCATGATGTCGGTGGGGCGCTCCAAGGCCAAGCAGTTCAACCAGGACCGTCCCAAGACGACCTTCGCCGACGTGGCGGGGTACCTCGGGGTCAAGCAGGAGATCAGCGAAGTCGTCGAGTTCTTGAAGAGCCCCGGACGATACAAGGAGATAGGCGCCCTGATCCCCAAGGGCATTCTGCTGGTCGGTCCCCCGGGCACCGGAAAGACCATGCTCGCTCGCGCCGTCGCGGGCGAAGCCGGCGTGCCCTTCTTCTCGGTCTCCGGTTCGGACTTCATGGAGATGTTCGTCGGCGTGGGCGCCAGCCGCGTGCGCGACCTCTTCAACACCGCTCGAAAGCAGTCGCCGGCCATCGTGTTCATTGACGAAATCGACTCGATTGGGCGCAAGCGCGGCGCCGGCGTCGGTGGTGGTCACGATGAGCGTGAGCAGACGCTGAACCAGATGCTCAATGAACTGGACGGCTTTGACCCCACCGAGGGCATCGTCGTGATAGCGGCCACCAACCGGCCCGACGTTCTCGATCCGGCGTTGTTGCGTCCGGGCCGATTCGACCGCCAGATCGTCGTGCCGCTGCCCGACCTCGGAGAACGCCTTCCGATCCTGCAGGTTCACTCGAAGGACAAACCCCTGGACCCGGACGTCGACCTCGAGATGGTCGCCCGGGGCACACCCGGGATGAGCGGAGCCGACTTGGCCAACCTGGTCAACGAAGCCGCACTGCACGCCGTTCGCCGCAACTCGCCCACCATCGGCATGGAGGACTTCGAGTCCGCGCGCGACCGTGTGCTGATGGGCCAACTTCGAGACACGATGGTGCTCACCGAGGACGAGCGTCAACGAATTGCGTTTCACGAGAGTGGTCACGCCCTTCTCGCCTACGTCCTCGACAAGACCGACCCCCTGCACAAGATCACCATCATTCCGCGAGGTATGGCGCTGGGCGTCACGATGACCCTGCCCGAAGAGGACCGTCACATCATGGCGCGCCAACACCTCGAGGACTCGCTCTGCATGCGCATGGGCGGCCGCGTCGCCGAGCTGCTCGTCTACGGCGACCTCTCGACGGGAGCCGCGGACGACCTGCAGCGCAACACCGACCTCGCTCGTCGGATGGTCCGCGAGTGGGGAATGTCCAAGGAGATCGGCCCGATGGCCTGGGGCTCCAACAACCAGGTGTTCCTCGGCGAGGACTTGATGCACACCCGCGACTACTCGGACCACACCTCCCAGATGATCGACGACGAGGTGGAACGTATCTTGCGCGAGCAGGAGGCCCGGGCGATCGAGGTCCTGACCTTGCACCGTCGCGGCCTCGAGGCGTTGACCCGGGCACTGCTCGAGCACGAGACCCTCGACGGCGAGACCGCGGCCCAGATCATCGACGAGGCGCACGGCGAACCGATTCACGTTCGCGGCACGAAGACGGTCAGCGCGTTGAGCAGCATGGGCAAGGCGTCGGCGTCGGGTTCGAAGCCGACCCGGGTCGCCCCGCCGACCCCCGCCTGGCAGCCGCCGACGTTACCCGCCGTCTAGCGGCGAAATCACGGTCACGCCTTTTGGTGTGGTCGGCAGCGTCGTGGTGACGAGCAGCAACGGTCTCGACGCGGTCACCAGCACCGTGGTCGCCGAGAATGTCGTGATGCCGCTGAACAGCCCCAGGATGTCGCTCGTCGTGTTGCCCGCGAGTCGCACGGAGCTCGACACGCTGACCTGACCCTCGTTGGGCACGGTCGTGAAGGTCACGGTGATCGTGCGTGACGACGTGTTCGTCACCGTGGCGGCGTCGAATCCCTTGCCCGCAAAGTCCGCCAGGAGGAACTTCGCCGCGGGGGCCACCGCCGGCGAGAGTGCGAGACCTGACTTCGTTCCCGCCGCCAGCGAGGCGATGACCGGTTGACTCGACGTCATCTGCACCGTGGCGTAGCCGGCGGCCGGAATCGCCGGGTTGGGCGTCAGGACGACAACACCGCTGCTGAACGGGGCGACGGTCACGGTCTGGGGAGCCACGGAGTAGGGCGAGAGTTTGACGTCCACGGTCACGTCGGCGGGCCGGGCACCGGGATTGGCGAGACGGATCTGCGCCTCGGCGCCGCTCACCGTCGTCACGCGCGGGAAGAACGCCGTCGTCACGACCGATGTCGAACCGGGGTCCATCGACACGACCTTGCCCGAGCGCTGCACGCCGACAATCACGGTCGACCCTCGCAGCACGTTGACGCGAACGCCGATGTTGGACGAGTTGACGATCTGCGCGCCCAGATTCAGTTCGACCTGCGCGTGCGCCCCCACCGACAGTCCCTGGAAGGGCGCGGGGGCGACGAATCCGGTGGACGAGAACGTCGTCACGTCCAGCACGGCGGGCGTGGCGGTCGGGTTGTAGATACTCAGGGCGGCGTTGGAGCCGACCAGTGAGTCGAAGCCCGAGCCGTACCAGCTCGTGACCCCCGACGACGTGCACGGCACTTCGGCACCGCGATCGCTCGTGACCTCTTCGGCCACCACGCCGCCGCCATCGACTTGCGCGGCCACGCCGAAACTGTTGCCCTGCGCCAGCTTGTCCGGTTGGATCGACCGGGCGGCGTGTCCGGCCAGTCGGATTGACGTGCTCGCCCGCTTTCCGGCGTCCGAGACGACCTGCACCGCCAGGGTGCGCACGGCGCTCGTCGTGTTCAGGAAGGTGACGTGGCCCGCCAGTCCACCCGCCGCGCTGGACAGGCCGGTGCAGTACAGGGCCGTTGATTCGGCGTTGCTCGCAACGTCCAGTCCGGTGGGCAGCGACGTCGGGTTCGTCTGCTTGATGAGCGTCGACGCGACACCGGTCGCGATCAGCGCGGTGGCGAGCGCCGCGACGAGCGGAAGTCGGCGGACGCTACTCATCGCGTTCCCTCTTCGCGTGACGCGGGGCCACGGTCGTTCGACTGCGGCGGGTGAAGAGCCACTCGAGGCGATGGACCCAGCCAAAGCCCAGCCAGGCCAGGATCCAGAGTCCCAGCGTGAGCAGCGCCAACAGGCTGTTGAACGGGAAGACGTGCAGCGAGAGTTGGCCCGTCGGCGGCGCGGGGTAGGTGGCGACCTGATACGTGGGGGCCCAACCGTAGGACGTATGAAGAGTCGCCGGCTGGCCGTTCACGCGCAGGGTGAAGGCACTCGCAGGCGCCAGACCCGAGAGAATCGTCGTGCCCGAGGAAACGGGACCCGGCTTGAACGTGCCGTTCAGGACCGGGGCCCAGCCCGTGGCACCCGACGACGACTCCGCCACCAGTCCGTGGAAGAGCGAATTGGCGAAGACTTCGACCGACCTCGTCTGCAACACGAGCGACAGGTCGGTCTGACGACCCAGCGCCGTGACCAGATTCGTCGGCACCGCGCGCAGCGGCACCGACTGCTCGCCGACCAGTTCCGGTGACGCGGTGTTCATCACGACGATCGTCGAGATCCCAGCGGGGGCCAACAGCTGGCCCAGACGGACGGTGCGTCCCTGCAACGCGAGCCGGACCGCGCCGAGCAGTACGTTGCTGGTGCCCGAATCGGGCGGCGAGAACAACGTGGCGCCTCCGGGCAGTCCATTCATGGACGTCGCCGCCGCCAATCCGGGGTCCACCGACCATCCCGCGAGCGGCTCGATCGTCGGGTCGGCGAGCCACAACACCCGATAGCCGCCGGCGCTCGACGGCGCGAGTGCGCTCAGTGACTCCGCGACACTGGTGGTCGGCAGATCGAACCGCCCACTGGCGAAACTGGCCATAAACGGAATCGCGGCGACGGCCATGGCGGCGACGGCGAACCCGGCCAGTAACTGACGCCATCCGAATCCGGCTTGACGCAGGTCGAGTTCCAGTGCGCTGACCCCCAGACCGACCAAGAGAGCAATCATCAGCACGTAGAGAGCCAGGAGCACGTCGAGATCGGGGGCAAAGGATCCCAGCCAGTGGCGCGCATCGAGCGCGGCGACGACGAGGGCCAGCGTGGCGATCGTCAGGAACCTGGTGGCGACGCTGCGCCGCTCCGCACGACAGAGTGCGAAACTGAACAGTGCCGCCACCGGCAGGAGCCAACCAAGCCAGGTCGCGCCAAAACTGCCGTCGGCGCCGCGAAGCAGTTGTGCGAACGAGGGTGCCGACCACGGCCCGCGGGCCAAACCGAACACCTCGAGCGCTCGACGTCCCGCCAACGCCACGTCGATGGTGAGCGGCAGGAGCAAGATCGCCACACTGCATACCAGCGAAGCGAGGGTTCGCCACGGACGGGCGCTCCCAACACCCCGATCCCGTTCGAAGGTGCGTGCCACCACGACGCCGACCACGACCAGTGTCACGAGAACCAGCGTTGCCGGAGCCATCGCGCTCGACAGGGCGATCAGCATGACCAGCACCATGTGCTGTCCGGCCTTGGTCGCGCGCCAGCCCCGCTGCCCGAACGTCGCCGTCACCGAGCTTGTCGGGAGGCAGAAGCCGGGCACCGCCAGGAACTCGAAGAGGCGTCGGGTGATCAGCGGCAGAATCGCCACCACGACCAGCACGTCGACGCGTCCCTGGTTGATCATGTTCAGGCCGAGCGGAAGCGCCATATAGGCGATCGAGGACACCACCCTCGCCCGATTGGAGATGCGTCCCCGCAGCAGTCGACCGACACCGACAGCGCCCACCGGCACCGCGAGGATCAGGGCCAGTCGCGGGAGAATCCCCATGCGGCCGAGAACGAAAGTGCCCGCGACACCGAGCACGCCGTAGCCCGGCATGCCGGGCGTTCCGGTGCCGACGCCGTTGGGAGACCACGACGCGAAGAAGTGACGCCACGTCGACCACCACGAATCCAACGGGGCCAGTCGGCCAATGAGAGGCAGGTGCATCGCGACCAGATTGCGTGATCCAATGAGCCAGAGGACGACGACGCCAAGCACGACCACGGCCTGCGAGCGAAAGCTGGTCAGGAAGCGGCTGGGGCGCCGACGCAGTTCGAGGGCCTCGCTCTCGGGAATCTCGTCAAACTCCTCGCTCTCGGCGAACGCCGCGCCGAACCCCACGCCGGCGGCCTCACCTTCGTCGACCACCTCTTCGGCCGCCGGCAACGGAAGGATGCCCCGGGCACGGTCCAGGCCCTCGCGCAGCAGCGTGATGAAGAATCGCTGCAGTCGATGGGCGCCGCCGATCTGCAGGCGCCGCAGGTCCGGGTCGGAAAGCACCCGAGTGACCCTTCGCTGGCGACGACGCTCGTGGATTCGCTTGCGGTTGTTGAAGAGCCACCGCCACGAGCCCACAATGGCGCCGGCCCGATCGGTGTCGCGGCCGAGTAGCGCCAGGATGAACTCCATGAGGTCCATCACCATCAGCATCGACAGGGTGATCAACGTGTTGCGCCGACCCCATCCGGTCGCCACCACCAGCAGTTGATGGCGACGTTGCAGGTCTTGGCGGCTGAAACGACGAGTGCCGAGTGCGGTGATCGGGCGCTCACCCGTCGCGATGGTCTCGCGGTGGGCGACCTTGGCCGACGGCGCAACGACGATCCTCGCGCCGGCGATCTGCGCGCGCCAGCAGAGGTCGAGGTCCTCGCCGAGCGCGGGAATGAGCGGGTCGAAGCCTCGGATGGTGGTGAAGAGGTCGGAGCGCACCAAGGTGACGCCGCCGGGCGCGACGAAGACGTCACGTTCGAGGTCCTGTTGACCGTGGTCGATCTCGCCGAGCTCTACGCGCTCCTGCACGACTCCGAACCGGTCGCAGGTCTGACCGACGTGGAGCAACACGAGCGGGTCGTCGTACGCGACCACTTTGGGCGTCACGATCCCGGCGTTCGTGCGGAAGGCCGCCTCGACCATCATCTGGACGGCGTCCGGTTCGAGGCGGACATCGTCGTGGCAGAAGAGAAAGAACGCCGAACCCTCGACCATCAATGAGGCTTCATTGCACGCCGCCGCGAACCCGCGGTTCTCCTCGAGCACGCGGACGAACGCGTTGGGGGCGACGGCGGCGACCCGTTCGGTAACGTGGTCAGTCTCCCCGTTCGCCACGACGAGCAGGCTGAGTTCCGCATAGTTCTGAGCCGCCAGCGAAGCCAACGTGGCTTCGAGACCAGGCCCCGAACCGGTGGTAACGACGACGGCAACGACGGCCGGAGCACGAGATTCCATCAGTCCCTAAAGGCTAGTTGGCTGCCGAAGGCGGTTTCGACCCGGGGGGTCGAATACCACCGCTCCCGAAGGATTCCTAGCCTTCGCCCCGACGCGTCTTCAGGTCCTCCACGACGTCGCGAAGCGACGTGTGCAGCGAGATCGTCGGCTCCCATCCGGTGACGAGGTGCAGTTTCTCGAAGCTGCCGCGCATGATCGGAACCTCCACGGGTCGAAAGAGCGCGGGATCCGGCACCAGTCGCACCCCCGGACACAACATCGCAACGAGCTCCTTGGCCACGTCGATCAGGGTAACGTCACGTCCGGAGGCCACGTTGTAGATCTCGCCGGCCTGACCGAACTGCATGAGCAGTCGATAGGCCCGCACGACGTCGCGCACATCGCTGAAGTCGCGACGCGCGCTGAGATTGCCCACGGGGATCTCGTTTAGTCCCTGCGCGCGCGCGTCGAGCAGCCGACTCGCGAGCGCGGGCACGACGAACCGAGTCGACTGGCCGGGACCGACGTGGTTGAACGGACGCGCGACGATCACCCTCTGGCCTTCGGTTCGCACGGCGTCGAAGGCGATCTGCTCGGCCTCGAGCTTGGACTGCGCGTAGGGATTGACCGGCACGGGATGGTACGTCTCGTGAAGCGGCAGATCGCTCTCGCGGACCACGCCGTACACGTCGGCCGAACTGACCAGCAGGACCAACGCACCGGGAACGACCTCCCGGGCCGCCTTCAGGACCGTCGCCGTGCCGAGCACGTTGACCCGGGTGAAGAGTGCCGGATCGTTCCACGACTCGCCCACGTGGGTCATCGCCGCCAGGTGGTAGATGACTTGGGGCCTGCTCTCCTCGAACTTCCGAGTGACGCTCTCGAGGACGGTGACGTCGCAGTCGCGATCCACGGCGACGACTTCGTCGCCGCTTCGACGAAGGTGCTCGTAGAGGTGTCGACCGACGAATCCCTTCGATCCGGTGATGAGGGCGCGCACGGCTACTGACCCTGCAGGGCTAGGTCGTAGGCCACGAGATGTTGGGCGAGCGAAGAGCCCCACGTGAACCGTTCGGCCCGCGATCGCGCGGCGCTCGCCCGACGCCCTCTCTCGTCGCCACCGCTGCGCAGGGCTGCCTCGAGGGCGTGGGCCAAGGCTCGAGCGTCACCCGCGGTGACGAGCGTCGCGGTGCCGTCGGCGACTTCGGCCATGACGGTGTCGGACGTGGTCACGACCATCGCACCGCACGCCAGTGCCTCGAGTACCGGCAGGCCGAATCCTTCGCCCCGGGAGGGGTACGCGACCACTCTCGATTGACGGAGCAGCGCCGGCAGCACGGCCTCATCGACAAAACCTAGACGGCGGATCCGTGACGAGGCTGGATGGTTCGCGAGCACCACGTCAAACTCTTTCAGTCCCCAGCCCGGCTGTCCAGCCAGCCAGAGTTCGACGATCTCGTCCTCTCGCGCCAGTTCGCCATAAGCCTCGAGGAGCGTGTCGAGTCCCTTTCGCGGCTCCATCGTCCCGAGGAAGAACACGTACGGAACCCCCGTCGCCAGGCCGTGGGCCCGAAGGAGCTCATCATCACGACTGGAGTCGCTGCTGAACCGTTCGAGGTCGACCCCGTGCGGCGCGACGACCACCGGGGCGTGATCGGGCACGAACTCGTCGAGTTGACGGGCGGTGAAGTCGCTCACACTGATCAGGACCCGGGCGTGGCGCGCGGAGTACGTGATGGCCCGTCGAAAGAAGGCGACCTTCGAACGTTCGTGCCATTCGGGATTGGTGAAGAAGGTCAGATCGTGAATAGTCACGACGGTCGGGGTGGACCCTCGGTGCGGCATCGTGTAATGGGGACCGTGCCAGACGTCCGCTGCCCGAGCAGCGGCACTCGTTCCGAGCACCCACGCTTCATAGGCCAGGCGCGGGACCCGCGCGACGGGAACGACGGGAACCAGGTGGGCGCCGGGTGACCACTCGCGCCAGCGGGTGACGTCGTCTCGACGCGTAACGAGCGTGGTCGCCACGCCCGTCGACGGCAGCCGCCGAGCCAATTCGGCGATGTAGCGACCCGCGCCGGCGAGGCGTGGCGGAACCGCCGAGACGTCGAGGGCGACCTTCACTGCCAGCCCACCAGATGGTCACGCGCGCAGTTCCGCCACGTCAGATCGGCGACCGACTTGCGCCGCCGGGCGTTTGACACCTCGTCAGTGGGCTGGTCGACCGCGCGCAGGAGGCCTTCACTGATCGACGAACTGTCGAGGGCGTCGACGAGGACCACCTCAGCATTCGCGACCACACTCGGCGTCGACGAACTGGCCACCACCCGCGTGCCGGCGTGCAGTGCCTCGACGGGGGGCAGTCCCCACCCTTCGGCTCGTGGGACGTAGGCGAACAACGTGGCGTCGCGGTAGAGACCCTTCAACAGTGGACGTTCGACGGCACCCAGGACCGTTGCGTCGAGCGTCGCCACCGCACCCCAGCCAGCCGGCCCCACCAGGACGAGCGGCCCGATCTCGGGACGCTCGGATCGGGCCATTCGATGCGCCTCGATGAGAGCGCCGATGTTCTTTCGTGGTTCACGGGTCCCGGCGTAGAGCGTGAACGAGCCCGATACTCCAAAGCGCGACAGGAGTTCGCGTACCAACTTCTCGCTCGCCGGCGGGGTCGAATCATCGTCAACGCCGAGGCGCACCGAGTGAAACCGCGATCTCTCGAAGCCTTCGGCGATCAGCCGCTCGCCCAGTCCCGGCGAGGAGGTGAAGATCCGCACATCCTCACGACGCGCCAGAAGCTGCAGTCGGGCCTCGTGGAACCGGGCTCCGGACCGGGTCGCCGCCGCGGGTTCGTCGCGCCACAAGAGATCGTGCAGCGCGACCGAATGCACGGCCGCGCGCGCGCCACCGCCGAAGGGACCGGCCATCGACGTAGCGTGCACGACGTTCGACCTCTTCGGCACCCCGAGTGGCCAGAAGGGCCAGAGGCGGGTCAGCGCCCGGAGCGAAAGGGAGGCCGTGACGATCTGCAGGGGCAGCGCCTTCGCATCCGCGGGCAGCGATCCGCGCGGGGCGAGGCCCAGGACCTCGAGCGATGACTCGTCGAGCGCGGCCAAGCCACTGGCGAGACCGCGGACGTAGGTGCCGATGCCGCCCGGTTGGGCGCGATAGAGCTGGTCCACACTGATCGTGATCGTGCGCTTCATGACCCCCAGCCTCGCACGACCTCGCGGTAGAGCGCGGCGTAGGCCCTCGCCGCCGTTGCCGGTGCGTAATCAACCGCTCGGCTCCGGCCGGCCGCCGTCATGATGGCTCGACGTGACTCGTTGTCCCAGACCTGGTCGAGCGTGACGAGGGTCTCCTCGTCGCTCTCGACCAGCGCCGCGGCTCCTTCGAGTAATTCGCGATTGATCGCGGTGGCGCGGGCCAACGTGGGTACCCGCGCGCCCAGCGCCGCAATTGCAAATGAAGGAAAGCGCGCGCCATCGGAGATGTGCAGAACGACCCGGGCGTCGCCGAGCGCGGCGCGCGCGTCGCTGCGAGGAAGTACCGTCACCGCCAACCCACTCGCGCGGATCCGCTGTCCCGAACGCGAACTCGTCAGGGCCACGAGCCGGGCTCCGCGCTCTTGGGCGAACCGCACCAACTCGGGCGCGAGTGGGAGGAACCGTTCAACGAGACCCGTGACGTTGACCACCAGATCGCGACCGTCGATCGTCGGCGCCACGCTCGGCACCGCGGGGGGAACGACGACGACCTGACTGCGCTGCACACCGAGCACCTGGAGTACTTCGTGGCTCGCCGTTCGACTCGAGGCCACGAGCACCGCGCCGCGAGCGACCGCACGTCGCAGTTGGGCTATTCGCTGATGGGTGCGAGTCTCACCTCGCAGGGGCCGCAGGTCGTCAACCGAAATGATCAGCGGGGTTCGCTTCGTCGGTGGCGTGGCGAGGCCGGCGACGTGCACGACATCAACCGGAGGGAGCAGACCCTCGATGGACCGCCCGAGACTCCGGCGCCAGAGCGGCGCCCACAATCCACGAAGCGCCAGCCGGTGCTCGTCAGGCGCCTGTGGCGAGGACAACGTGCGAAAGCGAACCAGCTCGCAGGTCCCCAGCGCCACCAGGGCGTCGGCCAGCTCCGTCATCGAATTGCCCAGCGATTCGAGCGAACCGTCAAGATCAAGGCCGACCCTCAGTATCGGAGGACCACTCACGGAGTGAGGGCCCGCTGGCGCATGGCGCTCGTCCAGGTCGGCCACAGCGCCACCGCCCACGGACCGAACGCCTCGGTGCTGGTCGCCACCACGCCGATCTGCTCGTCCGCGTTCAGCAACATCAGCGCGCCGCTCTGACCGAAGTGGCCGAAGCTCGCAGCGGGCCAGTCCCCCATCCAGTGATGCTTCTCGCCCTGCACCTCGGGACCGAGTCCCCAAGGACACGGCGAGAACCGTCCGAACCCGGGGACGATCCCGTCGAGAAGGGGGAGGTACGGGGTGATCAGACGGTCCCTGGTGGCCTTCGCGACGCCGTCGGGACGCAGCCACGCCACCGCCAGTTTGACCAGGTCCGCGGTGGAACCGACGACGTCAGCCGCAGGGCGGCCCTCGAGGTGGGTCGATTCCATGCCGAGGGGACGGAAGATCCGTCCGTCCAGCCAGGCGGCCGGTTCGTTCTCACCGACGATGAACTTCACCGCGTAGTCAATGCCGTAGTTCGAGTACACGCGCTTGGTTCCGATCGGCACGACCGGATCGCTCTCTTCGAGACCGAGGCCACTGCTGTGCGAGAGCAGGTTCGCGATGGTGGCCCCGCGCGGGCCGATGCTCTCGCTGGGCTGATGCATACCCCAGTCGATCTCGACTCCGAACGCGAGCGCGACGGCCAACTTTGACACCGACGCCCATGGACGGCGTGCGGTCAGGTCACCGGCGTGCGCCACTGTTTCGACCATTCCCGCATTCAGGCGAAAGACCACCGCACTCGGACTTCCGGGCCAACCTTCAACTATCGAGGAATCGCTCACAACACCCGATGCTACCCAAGCGCCCCTAAGGTTTCGGGGGTGATAACCGTTCTCAGTGGTGGCGTGGGAGCCGCTCGATTGTTGCGCGCGCTCTGCCTCGTCCTGGATCCGGGCGAGATGACCGCGGTGGTCAACGTCGGCGACGACCTCGTCCTGCACGGGCTCACCATCTGTCCCGACCTCGACACGATCACTTACACGTTGGCGGGACTCGGCAACGATGAACTCGGTTGGGGACTGCGCGGCGAAACCTGGCGGGTCATGGACGAGCTCGCGACGTTGGGCGGTGCCGCGTGGTTCCGACTCGGCGACCGCGATCTCGCGACCCATCTATATCGCAGCCAACGACTTCGCGAAGGGGCGACGAAAAGCGACGTCGCGCGCGAGCTCTGCGACCGCTGGGGCGTGAAGATCCGTCTTCTCCCCGTGACCAATGACGACGTCGCCACGGTGTTCGACACCGAACTCGGTCGCCTGAGCTTCCAGGAGTACTTCGTCCAGCATCGTCATGACGTGGCGGTGCGCTCCATCACCTTCGAGGGGGCCGCCGATGCCCGCCCGACCGCTGAGGTGCTCGCGGCTCTTCGTGATGCTTCGCGCATCGTCATCGCCCCGTCGAATCCGCTGATCTCGATAGACCCGATCCTCCAGATTCCAGGAGTCCGCGAGATCCTCGAGAATCGCCGCGACGACGTGGTCGCCGTCTCACCAATAGTGAACGGGGCGGCGTTGAAGGGCCCAGCCGACCGGTTGCTCCTCGAGTTGGGTCACGATGTCTCACCGCTCGGCGTCGCTGACTTCTACAAAGGTCTCATCGGAACCATCATCATCGACGAGGCCGACGCGGCACTCGCCGAGCGCATCGGGTCCCACGGCATCGACGTGCGCGTGACGACGACCATCATGGCCGGACCGGGCAATGCCGAGCGTCTCGCGCGGGCGGTGTTGTCGTGAGCGACCTTCGGATTACGGCGATTCGCGGGGTGGGTCCGGTCAGCGAAGGTGACGATCTCGTGGCACTGTTCCTCGAGGCCCTTCAAGCCCAGCACGAAGAGCTGGTGCACCACGATCTGATCGTGGTGACCAGCAAGGTCGTCGCCAAGTCAGAAGGTCGGGTCGTCGAATTCGACGGGACCGAAGAGCACAAACTCGCCCTCATCGAACAAGAGGCCAGGCGGATCTTGCGCCGTCGGGGAGCACTGCGTATCACCGAGACCCACCACGGCTTCATCAACGCCAACGCGGGCGTTGATCTTTCCAACACCGCTGACGGTACCGCCGTGTTGCTGCCGAAGGATCCGGACCGTTCCGCGCGACGGTTCCGCGCCGACGTGCGCCGCCGCGTCGGTGTCAACGTCGCCGTTGTCGTCACCGACACCTTCGGGCGCGCGTGGCGCGAGGGGGTGACCGACGTGGCGATCGGCGTGGCCGGACTTCGTCCGATCCTCGACCTTCGGGGCACGACCGATGCGAACGGCCGCGTGCTCGAAGCCACCGAGGTCGCCATCGTTGACGAGATCGCCGGAGCGGCCGATCTGGTCCTCGGCAAGGCGCAGGGAACCCCCTTTGCCCTGGTGCGTGGTCTCGACGAGTCGTACTTCGGCGAGGGTTCGATACGAGACAACGTCATTCGCTCCGCGAACGACGATCTCTTTCGCTGACTACTAGACCCCGCCCAAGCGGACGTCACCGGAGAGAACGGAACCTGGAGCAATGTGCTCCTTCGCCCCGACGACGCAGGTCGCACCCAACATCGAGTAGCTGCCGACGACCGCCTCGGGACCGATGATTGACATCCGTACGACCGCGCCCTCCTCAATCACCGCACCGGGCAGCAAGACCGCGTCTTCGAGGACCACGTTGGCCCCGACGCGGCAGTCGCGGTCCACCACCGCGTGCACCAGGACCGCACTCGGGTCAATGGTGCTCAAGGGGTGGCGCCATGAACCGTTCACCACGTTGACCGACGGGCGTTTGTCCTGTCCGGTCAAGATATCCCGGTTGGCGCGCAGATAGGCCTGCGGGGTGCCGGTGTCGAGCCAGTACGCATCGTCGGGCATGGCGTAGAGAGTGCCGGCCGCGGCCAACGCCGGGAAGATTTCGCGTTCGACACTGACGCGTCCGGTTGGGGCGATTCGCTCGAGCACACTGGGTTCGAAAATGTACGTCCCCGCGTTGATGAGGTTCGTGGGTGCTTGGCCGTGCGGAGGTTTCTCGACGAAGGCCAGGACGCGTCCCTCGGGCGTCGTTGGGACGACTCCGAATCGCGACGGGTCCTCCACCGGATGCAGGGCAATCGTGGCCTCCGCGCCGCTCGAGCGGTGAAACTCAAGCAGTTTGGTGATATTGAGATCGGTCAGCACATCACCGTTGACGACGAGGAAGGTCTCGTCGATTCCCGCGAACTCGGCCGCGAATCGAATCGCGCCCGCGGTGTCGAGCGGCTCAGGCTCGACGGCGTAGGTCACCCTGACGCCGGCGATGACGTTGGTCGGATAGGCCTCGATGAACCGGTCGGGCAGGTAACCGAGCGCGAGCACGGCATCGGTCACCCCATGGCTCAGCAGCGTCTCGAAGAGCGACTCGATCATCGGCACGCCGACCAGCGGCAGCATCTGCTTTGGCGTCTCGTAGGTGAGCGGGCGCAAACGGGTGCCCTCGCCGCCGACCAAAATGATCGACTTCAAGCTCAGCCCTTGGGCGCCGTGGTGGTCGTTGAAGTCGCCGTCGTCGTGGTGGTGGTCGTGGTGGAGCCCTTCGCCGTGGTGGTCGTCACCGGCAAGGTTGACGGTGTGGCGGCCGTCGTCGTGGTCGTCGTCTGACCGGCCTTCACCATCGCGTTCACGGTCGCCTGCTGGGGCGCCGTCGGGGTCACGCCCGTCGGGTCAAAGGCCATGGTCACGCGCAGGTACTGCACGAACTTGATCGAAGTGGGGTCCGTGGTGATCGTGGGCTTCTTCTGACCGAACGCCGTCCAGTACGCGTAGGTCACGTGGCCGACCTGACCGGCGTACTTCGACTTGGCCGGACAGGTGTCGCCGTTGTGGAACGTCGTTGCGGGGTTCGCGGTACCGGTCGCCGTAGGAATCGCGAGCTCGCTCGAACTGGCGATGAGGCCCGGGAACTCGGCGGCGAACTGCGAAAGGGTGGCGTGACCGCCGGCGTCCGCAGCGGACACCGGGCTGATCTTGATGACGTTGGCCGGCTGGACCGTGAAGCCGCCCTTGTAGTTCGGGTCGGTGCTGAGGTACGGAAGCGGCTTGCCGCAGGCCTCCACGGCCAGCGCGGCGTACCAGGTCGTCCCGACGGCCGGCGGCGTGCTCGCGGCGGCGGCGCCGGGGTGCTGGTATTCGTAGCGGGCAAAAAGGGTTGCCACCAGGCCCAGCACGACGATGACGGCCAGGATCCCGTAGTAGTTGCCGGGCCGCGACTTCTTATAGGCCTTGCCGCCTCCCGACGCCCCGACCCTGCTTACCCATTTGCCTGTTGCGCTTTTAGCCACGGGGGCCACGATACTAAAGAATCGGGGGCCGGAGACTCCGCGTAGGGGCGGAGGGACTCGAACCCTCACTGGAGGCGGTTTAAGCGCCTTGCCTCTGCCAATTGGGCTACGCCCCCTCGCGGCGGTGGTGCGTTGTAACCGTAACGCATTGTTAAGAGTTCGAAAACGCCCTTTTTTCGCATTTTCGCTAACTAGGCTGGTTTTATGATTCGCGTGCGTCGTCGGGGCACGACTCGATCAACTCCCCTGCTGGTCCTCGCCGCGGCGATGCTTTCGACGGTCCTCGTGCCGTCGGTGGCCCAAGGCGGCTCTATCTCCCAGACGCAGGCCCGGATCGCTCAACTGTCCGCGACCCTCTCCGAACAGGAGAAGACCAGCGAGATCACCGCGAACCAGTACGACGCCGCCAGGGTCCTGCTCGGGTCGATCGACGCCTCGATCAACCGTCTCGACGCCCAGGAGCTGCACAAGCGCGCCGCCATCCAGGTGACCTCGAGGTCGCTGGTTGTCGCCGTCGTGCGGGCGTACGTCCTCGGGGCGGCCGACGCGCAGGTTCTCGCCCTGTTCAACCAGAGCGCCACGACGAGCGACGCCCGCACGATCTACGAAGACCAGGTCATTGGCAATCTCACCAATCTGAAGAACGTCTACGAGGCGCAGAAGAAGTCGCTCGACGGCACCATCGCTGCCAAGGCGGTCCAGCAGTCCAGGGCCGAACAACAGACCTCGACGATGAGGGCGCTGCTCGCCCAGAACGTCCGCAACGAGAGCATCACCCGCTCGACGCTGGCCGTGGTCACGCGAGCGCTCAGGGGACAGATCATCTCGTACGAGATTCAGTCCGGCGTCGCGGCGGCGAGGGCGAAGAACGTCGCCGGTGAGGAGCAGGCCGTGGCGGCCGCCTCGGCGGTGGGCGGCCAGGACGCCGCGAACCAGGTACTGTCCGCGATCCAGGCGGCGACCCCGCCGATCATCTCGGGGGTCCCGGCCGGTTCGGCCCAGGGCATGGCCGCCCTTCACGCCGCCGAGTCCCAGATCGGCGTTCCCTACGTGTGGGGCGGCGAGACCCCGGGCCAGGGCTTCGACTGTTCGGGACTCGTCCAGTGGGCGTGGGCCCAGGCCGGCTTCACAATCCCTCGAACCACCGAATCGCAGTATCCGGCGATGCGCCACGTGCCGCTCGGTGCGCTCCAACCGGGCGACCTGCTCTTCTACTACAACCTCGACGGCGACCACGTGGTCGACCACGTCGTGATGTACGCCGGCAGCGGTCCGTGGGGAACGAGCACGATCATCGCGGCGGCCCACTCGGGCACCACCGTGAGTTTCGCGCCGATCTTCACCTTCGGGCTTATCGGCGCGGCGCGCCCCTAACCCTTAGATTGTCGCCGTGGCCATCACGACCTCCATCGTCATTCCCGCCTACAACGAATCGGCCCGGCTGGCGGCGGGCTACGAACGGCTTCGCCCGACCCTGGACGTCTTGAACCCCGACGCGACCGAGATCATCGTCGTCGACGACGGCTCGAACGACGACACCCTGCACGTCGCGCACGACGTCTACGGCCACTTGCCCCACACGCTCTTCGTCCAGCAACCGGTCAACTGCGGCAAGGGCGCCGCGGTGCGACTCGGCATCGCACTGGCGCGCGGGGACAACATCATCGCGACTGACGCCGACATGGCCATCAACCCGCGTCACTTCCCCGACATCGTGGCGGCCCTGGCGCACTGCCCGCTGGTTCCCGGATCGAGGGTGCGCGACCACCACATCCGCTACGACTCCCCCCTGCGCACCCTGGCCGGAGGCACCTTCAACCATTTCGTGCGCCACTACACCGGCACCACGCTGCGCGACACGCAGTGCGGCTGCAAGGGCTTGCAACGAGGACCCGCGCGACTGCTGGGTCTGCTCGGCATGATCGACGGCTTCGCCTTCGACCCGGAGCTCTTCTATCTCGCCGACCAGCTAGGACTGCGGATCGAACCACTGAACGTGACGTGGGACGACATCCACGGCTCATCGGTCAAGATTGGCCGCGACTCGCTGGCGATGCTGCGCGACCTTCGCTCGCTGCGACGCACTCGCTACGAGAATCCGGTTCTCGAACTCGAACGGAACGTTGACATCGCCGCCGTCGATCGGGCCGCGCGTCAAGCCCGTATGCAGGGACTCGTGGTGGCGCGCAGCGAGGACAACGCGCTGCTGGTGCTGCCGCGTGACGGAGCGGCCGGCGGACTCGGCATGGCCGCCGTTCTGAAGGGGACGCTGCGCACCACCGGTCTGGCGGAGCTACGAGGAAGAACTCTCGAAGCGGTCTAGTTGTATTGACCACGAGCGTTGTTG
>PKYK01000008.1 GCA_003133665.1 Acidimicrobiaceae bacterium
CCGTGAAGGTGACGGTCGGGGCCAATCCTATGACCGTCAACGTCACCGTGTTCGATACGAACGAATCTCCGGTCGCGTCAATCAAGACCGAGCCGGCGTTGACAGCCGTAAGCAGAAGACTGGCGGCGCCACCGGAGGCGGTCACGCTGGTTAGTCCACTGACCGAACCCGTACCGGAAGTCTGAGCAAAGGTGAGGAGACTGGAGTTATCCGCCGTCTCGATGTTGCCACCGGAGTCTTCAATCACTGCGGTGGCCGTGCAGGTGGTGCCCGACACGATGCTCGTCGAACAGCCGCTAAGAACAATCTGACTGGCCGGACCCGGACCCGAGGGCGAGAAATTGCCGCTGGTGGCCGAAGTCAATGACCCCGATGCTGCGGTCAAGAAGTAGGACGTACCCACGAGGCCCGCGAACGTGCAGTTCGACACGTTGACAACACCTGTGACCGCAGTGAGGTTTGAGCACAGCGTTAGGTTGCCGCCCGAGGATGTCAGGGTGATGGTGGCCGAGGACGACGTCACGACGTTGCCGCCCGAGTCCTCGACCTTCACCACGGGTTGAACAGTGAAGGTCGAACCAGATGCGCCCGCCACCGGCTGCGTGGTGAAGACCAGTCGGGAAGCCGCGCCGGCACCGGTAGGCGAGAAGTTGCCGCTCGTCCCCGTCAACCCATCCGCCGTTGCGGTCAGGGTGTACTGGCTACCCACGGTGCCCGCGAAGTTACAGGTCGCCACGCTCACCACTCCGGCGTTTGGCGTCAGACTCGTGCACAGGCTCAGTGTGCCGCCAGAAGAGGTCAACGTGATCGCCGCCGTCGCTGAGGTCACGACGTTTCCAGCCGGATCCTCCACCGTAATGACCGGCTGGGTGATGAATGCCGTACCAGAGGCTCCAGCCACTGGTTGGGTTGTGAATACAAGTTGAGAGGCCGCGGCCGTGATGTTGAAGCTCGCACTCTGCTTCGGCGTCAGCGCGCCACTGGTCGCGGTCAAGGTAGCCCCGTCGACGTACGTGGTCCCATGGCAGCCGCTGAAAGTGGCCACGCCGCCGCTCGGCGTCACAGAATTGCCCGAACTACAGGTCAAGGTTCCGGTGCTTATCGCCAGGGTGACTTGCGTGTTGTAGCCCGAGGTGACAATGTTTCCAAACGAGTCCTCGACCGTCACGACGGGCTGTACCGTGAACACCGCATTCGCTGCCCCGCTGGCGACGCCGGTCGGCTGGGTTGAGAACTCCATCTGAGCAGCACTGCCGAAGCTCGAAACCGCAAAGGTGTTGCTCGTCGCCGGATTCGCCGCAGCCCCGCCGCTCGCGGTCGCCGTCATGAGGTACGGCGTCGCCAACGTGACCTTGGAGATCGTGTTGTAGAAGTAACCACCGGCGAACCGGCAACCCACGAAGCTGGCGTCGCCATTGCTGACCGTCAGAGCCGGGCAGTTCGTCAAGTCGCCGCCCGAGGTGGCCAAAGTGATCGTTCCCGACCAGGTCTGGTTCCAGGTACCGTTCGCGTTCTGCACCTGGACTTCCGGCTGGCCCGACATCACCGCTCCCGAAGCTCCCCCCGCTGGCTGATGGATGAAGACGAGGTGGTAGCCGGCGACGCCCACGGTGAAGGTGTCGCTCGTCACTACCGGAAGGTTCCCGTCCGATACCGTGAGCTGGTAGGTCCCCGCCTTGTCAACGGTGCAGCCCGAGAAGGTCACTACGCCCGCGTCCTCGGTCCCCGAACAGCCGGACAATGTGGCGCCGGCCGTGCCGGTGAGCGCCAGGGTGACCGGTGACAAGTCTGTGGTCACCACCTGGTTGTTCACGTCCAAGACCTCAATCACCGGCTGGGTGGCCAAGGCCGCCCCTGCGGATCCTCCGACTGGCTGGGTCGAGATGAAGAGGTGGGTGGCCGGGCCGGAATTTGAATTCGCGCTCGCGGCGGAGTTGCTGAAGGGGGTGTTCACCACGAAACTGTTGGTGTACGTGCGATTGTTGGAAACCTGAGTCAAGGTGACCGTGATCAACTGGGACTGGTTGGACACGCAATTCGGGTAAAAACCCGGGGTTGTAGGTAGAGGTGCGACCGGCGAGGGGTTCCAGTATGCCACTGCGGTGATCTGGGCCTGGTACTGATTCGTGTAAGGAGCCGGGATATTGATCGGCACCTCCGATGGATTCTGGTAGTCCGTCAGAGTCAAGTTGTTGGTGCAATCGAACCATTTCTGCTGGGCCTGAATCTCAGCAATGACATTCTGTGAGACGCTGTCGAGCACGATGCCCGACGTCGTCAACTGACGGTGCACGGCTGAACCGGAAATGGTGGTTGCAAACGCCGTGATCAGGGCCACGGAAGCCAGACTGAGCACGACGAGGGCCATCAGGACCTCGATCAGGGTGTCACCGGCCTCCGAATGGCGCGAGTAACGGGGCGGGTACCTGGGTGCCATTCTCTCGACCACAGAACGCAGGGACCGCCTCATTTGACGGCGACCATCTGGGCGGCGATCACCGGGTTCCGAGTGGTGTCTGTCACCGGGACCGACGCCAGGGAAACGGCGCAGGTGTCGCCGGCGGCGTGGCTCACCGGACCGCTACGGGCGCGCTGCTCACCGGTGAAGCAGGTCACCGCTGGATGCATCGCCGGACTCATCAGAAGACCAGTCCAAACGCCATGCCCTCAAGACCAGTTCCGAACATGGTCGTCGTGAGCGTGGTCGGGGTCAACGTCTCGACCATGGCCGTGCCGGTCTTGTTGCCTGAGGTGGAGTGGCCATTGCACGTGATGGTCATACTGCTGTTGGTCGGGGTGATGACGCTCTGCGGGGATATGCCGAGACCGGAGTTGCAGGCGTTCCCCACCGGATCCGTCGGAGTGTCATACCCAACTTGACCGTTGGGAATCAGGTAGAGGGGTGAATCGGAACTCCACCTGATGTACTCGCCGTCGTCCGTCGATTCGGCGTCGATGCCAACAATCTCCCAACCGGTGGCGGGGATGCCCGTCTTGCCGATGACCTTGATGTTGCTTATCGTGATGGTGGTCAAGCCGCCGTTGTTCCCGGCACCGTTCTGATAGATCGCCGGTTCGCCAGGAATGCCGGTGTAGAACGGGGCACCATTGAGGGTGTTGCCGAGGAACGACTGAGTCCAGCTTGGTAGGGCGGCCGGGATGACCGATCCCCCGGTGATCCCGATGCAGAAGTACATCGTGGCGCCACCGGGCAGGGGCACGGCCACGGCCAGGCAGCCTTGGCGCGCCGCGATCAGATTGTTGCCGGTCAGAGCGGAGAAGTCCACCAGGCACAGCGACGAAGCGAGAGGGCCCGACCCGGGATCGGCGAAACCGCAACCAGCGGTGGCACTTGAAGTGATCGGCGCGCCGAAGGTGACTGAAGACGCACTCGTCGCGGGAACGGCCGCCAAGGTGTAGGTGTAGCAGTTGACGTTGTTCGCACAATCCGAGACTTGCTTACCGCTGCTCTCCGGCTGTTGAATCTGAAACCTAACGCCGGTAACACCCTTGGCATCTATCCACTGTTGAGCAACGTCACAAGTACTCCCAGTCGGCAGGCAGGCGTAGGCAACCGAAGGAGCGGATTGACTTCCCTGCAAGTTCGAAGAGATCGTGGTGATCGAGACCGGCGTCATGTTCCCGGACGTGCAGTACTCGCGAACCAACCTAAAAGTGTTGGCCGACACCTGGATACTGGTGTAGGAGACGTTGGTCTGGAAACCGCCGCCGCCGCCGGGGGTGGGGTTCCATTCCAAACCCAACAACCGATTCCCAGTCCCGCACTGAGGACTTGCCGAATTCGAGGTCGTGATGAACGCCGCGCTCTGGACGTCGATTCGGAAGCTCGCCGCGACCGCCTGGGCATCGCCCGAGTTCGAGAGGCGATTCGAGACGCTCGACTGGAGCGAGAACATCGCCAAGAGCCCGGCCGCGAGGGCGCCGATGATGACGGGAACGATGGTCACGACGATGAGCAGTTCAACCAGGGTGAATCCTTGGTCGGCCTTGGCCCCGTGACGATACTTACGAGCCGCTTTCGGTTGAAAGAAGCCACGGCCCGACGGCGCTGGCTCAATTCCCCTAAAGCGGAAAACTTTCATCCCGTATGCACCTGGCTATAAATACCGTACATTGCGGATATTAGCGCAACCGCCACGAATCCCACAACTACGCCCATAACGATGATAATTGCCGGCTCGAACAGGGACGTGGCGTGGTCGACCTTCGTCTCCAGCTCCCGGCCGTAGTACGAAGCGGCCACCTCGAGTTGCTGGTCGAGGGTTCCCGTCTCCTCCCCGACTCGGAACATCTGCTTCGCGGCCCCGGGGAAGAGTCCCGTGCGGGCGATGGGCCCCGCCAGGCCCTGGCCCTCCATCATGTCCTCGCGAATGCCCTCGAGCGCCCTGCGGTAGACGGCGTTGTTCGCGGACTCCGCCGCGACGGCCATCGAACGAGGAAGATCGACACCGGCCTTGAGCAGCGAGGACAGAATCCGGCAGACCCGCTCGAGAATCGCGACCTGGGTCAGGTCACCAATGACCGGCAACTTCAAGAGCACGGCGTCGAGTCGCGCCCGGCCCTTGACCGAACGGCGCATCGCGATGAACCCTCCGACCAGCACCAGGGCAACGAGGATGATCAGGTACCACCAACGGGTGACGTATCCCGAGAAGTTCAGCAGCATGCGGGTCACCAGTGGCAGTTTGGCGTGCAGCGAATGGAAGAACACCACGAATCGAGGCAGGACGAACACCGCGAGCACCAGCACCGTCACCACCGACATGCCGGCGACGACGCTCGGGTAGATCAGCGCCGAGGTGATCTTGGCGCGGGCCTTGCCGTCTCGGTCCATGTAGTCGGCCAACTGGTTCAGGACGATGTCGAGGTTGCCCGTCAACTCGGCCGACTCGAGGATCCCGACGTAGTAGTTGGGGAACGCCTCGGGGTGAGCTGAGGCGGCCGCGGCGAAGGTGTCACCGTTGCGCAGGCTGTCGATCATGTTCAAGATGACGTTCTTCATGAGAGTGCCCGACGTCTCTTCAACAATCACTTCCAGGGCTTCCATGATCGGGATTCCCGCCGCCATGAAGACCGCCAGCTGTCGCGAGAAGTTCATGACCTCCTTGCGGGGCGCCCTCTTCTTGGTTATCTCGAACTTCAGGATGCTGGTCTTGGCGCTCACTTCCAACGGCTGCAGGTGACGTTCTCTCAATGCGAGGTGCGCGGCGCCGGCCGAAGTCGCCATCTCGATGCCGGAGACCCTCTGACCACTGTCGTCGAGGGCGTCGTAATGGAACTTGATCAAGGTCTTGTCTGGGACCTTGCTGCGGGTCTTTTCACGGGTCTTAATAAGGCTCATAACGTGTACACGCTCCTAATCACCTCTGCTACCGACGTAATGTCCTGCTTCACTAGGTCAATGGCCTCTTGACGGAGTGTCCGCATCCCCTGCTTCACTGCGAGTGACCGCAATTCCTCCTGCGTTGCCCAACCGACGATCAGGCGCCTGATCTCGGGCGTCATCACGAGCATCTCATAGATTCCGATTCGGTCCTTGTAGCCGGTGCCGCTGCAGAAGTTGCATCCAGTCCCTAGATAGAATGTATCCTTTTCCGGCCCGCCGCTCTCGTCGTAGAAGAGCCGCTCCTCGTCGCTGAGCGTGTGGATCGCCTTGCACGACGGGCAGATCCGCCTCAGGAGCCGCTGTCCGACGACCGCCAGCACCGACGAGGCGACGAGGAACGACTCGATCCCCATGTCGAGCAGGCGGTGGAGCGCCGAGACCGAGTCGGTCGCGTGCAGCGACGAGATGACGAAGTGACCGGTCAGCGCGGACTGGACGGCCACGCGAGTCGTCTCGACGTCTCGGATCTCGCCAACGAGGATGACGTCGGGGTCCTGGCGCAGGATGGACTTCAGTCCGGTCGCGAAGGTCAGGCCCGCCTGCTCGTTGGTCTGAATCTGATTGATCGAGGGGAACACGTACTCGACGGGGTCCTCGATCGTCATGACGTTCAGCTTCGGATTGTTGACCTCACTCAGCGTGGCGTAGAGGGTCGTGGTCTTGCCACTTCCCGTCGGCCCGGCGCAGAGCACCATCCCGAAGGGTGCGCGGACAATCTTCGAATAGAGCGCGTGAGTGTCCTGGGGCATCCCGAGGTCACCCAGGCGAAGCACCGAGCGCGTCTTGTCCAGGATTCGCATGACGCACTTCTCACCCATGATCGTGGCGACCGTGGCGACGCGGACGTCGACCTCGATCCCGTCGATGGTGATGGCCAGCTGACCGTCCTGTGGTCGACGCCGCTCGACGATGTTCATGTTCGCCATGATCTTGATGCGGCTGACCAGACCCGGACCGATCGTCGCGGGTAGTTGGAGGATCTCCTTCAATGCACCATCGATCCGGAAGCGAATCCGCACGATGTCGTCCGAAGGCTCGATGTGCACGTCCGACGCGCGGTCGCGCATCGCTTGGGTGAGGATGCGGTCGACCACCTGCACGACGGGCGCGTCGTCAGCCGCGATCTCGGGCTCGGTGACATCAACGGAGCGCTTCCTCGCTTCTTCAACTCCCTCGAACGCCTGCACCAACTTTCCGACGCCACTGATCGCCTGGTAGTTGCTATCGATCGCCCAGCGGATATCGCTCAGCGGCGAGATCAACAACCGGACCGTGTGGCCGCTCGTTTGAGTGAGCGAGGCGCGCAACTCCTCGCTGGGCTCGGCGACGGCGACGAACAGCACGTCGCCGTCCAGTCGAATCGGGATGGCCATGTTCTCTCGAGCCACGATTTCGGAGACGAAGGCCAGCGCCGCGGGATCCACGTTGTCGCGGTGCAGATTCATCACGTCGATACCGAAGAACGCGGCGAGCGCTTCGGCGAGCGCTCGCTCGGTCAGAGCACCGATGCTCACGAGCACCTCACCGAGCCGGCCTCCGGAGTCGCGTTGCATGACGAGCGCCTGCTCCAGCTGGTCCGGGGTGATGAGCTGACTGGCAATCAACTGTTCGCCGAGACGTCCCTTCGAGTGATCGCCGATCTTCTCGAGTGAGGTCGCGTTGAGCTCGGTAATGGGAGTTGGCGTCGCCCGACCCGGGTTGGAAGCTTGGGAGCCATAGTCTCCGGCAATCCCGGACCGCTCCGAAGAGCCCACCGACGCGGAAACCGTCGACTGAACCTTGGTAGAGCCACCGTTCTGGACGGCGTCGTCCGTGTTTCGATCAGCCTGAGGATCGTTTCGGTCTTTCCTCTTGAATGCCACAGCCACCTCGCAGAATTCCCAGAAAAATATATTGTGTTAAATCTACCTTGCCTGTAGGCCGTTTAGCCCCATGACTCCTGTATTCGCCCAGTGATAGCCAAGAAACTGACATTCTCGGTGGGACGTTAGACGTTACAACCAGCCAAATCGAACAATCTCAACAGCGTCACAACAATGCGGCTGTCGAATTGTGTTTCGCAACTCATCACTTGAAGTTGAAACTTCATGCCCGGTTGGAGTTGCCGACGAATAGACGATCGAAACCTAGAGGGGTCTACCCCTTGTCCTGCAAATGTATACAAAGGTGGGTTGCGTCCGGCTGATCGCTCGACGCTGACCGTCACATCCAGACGATCCTTTTCGAAGACCGCGCGGGTCACCTCTCCGGATGTCGCATCGAGTGGACTTGTAACGTGAACTCGAATGCTCACTACCGCTCGTTCACCGAGAATTCCGCTTTGGACGACGTTTGAAGAGCCTCACCGAAGGGGGATGCAGGTCGATGCACATCACCGGCGACCGAAATCAATTCGCGCAGAATCTGTTCACAACGCTCCCGGAGCGTTACGACGTATTGGCCGAGGTCCTTTCGATGGGTCAGAACAGGCAATGGCGCAGGGCGATGGTCGATCGAATCGTGCCCTCGTCACCGAGAAGCGTCTTGGACGTCGCGTGCGGCACGGCGGGGGTCACGGTGCAGCTGGCCCGGCGGACCACCGCCGACGTGGTGGGCGTGGATCTGACTGAGGGCATGCTCGCAAGGGGCCAGCGCAACGTCGATGGAGCTGGGCTCGGCAATCGAACCCAACTCGTCGTCGGTCGCGCCGAACAGTTGCCGTTCGCCGATGACGCGTTCGACGCGCTGACCTTCACGTATCTGCTTCGCTATGTCGATGATCCCCAGGCGACGCTCGTCGAGCTGGCGAGAGTCGTTCGACCGGGCGGCGTCATGGCGAGTCTCGAGTTCTTCGTGCCGCCGAATTCTTTCTGGCGCGCGTGGTGGTGGTTGTACACGCGATTCGTTCTGCCGATCGGCGGATGGTTGACCGGCGGGCGCCAATGGTTTCGAGTCGGACGATTTCTCGGTCCCAACATCTCCGCGCACTACCGCAAGTATCCGCTGCCGTGGACGATCGATGCGTGGCGTCAAGCCGGATTCGAGAATGTTGGCGTGCGCGTGATGAGTCTCGGCGGCGGTCTCGTGATGTGGGGAAATCGTCGAAGTGAATGACGAGCCAGATCGCGACGACCCTCGTTCAGCGAACCACTTCTCTCCGTCGACACCCGACGGCGTTCGATCGGCGTCCGAACGACGTCCGGCGTTCTACGCCGCGCGCGCCGGCCGATGGGGGGATTGGTGGACTCTCCTCCACCCTCCCTACACGGCGTGGAATCTGTCGTACGTCGTCATCGGGGCAACGCTGGCGCCGCAGGTGCTGCTGAGTCGGCTGCTCGCCACGCTGCTCGCCTTCTTCTTCGCCGTTGGTTTCGCGGCGCACGCCCTCGACGAGTTGCACGGTCGTCCGCTGGGCACCCGCATTCCCTCCGCCGCCCTCATCGCGGTCTCGGTCGTGGGCTTGACCGGTGCGGTCGTCCTGGGAATCGCCGGACTGTCACGCGTCGGAGCAGCACTCGTCCCGTTCGTAGTGACGGGCCCCCTCTTGGTCGTTGCCTACAACCTGGAGCTCTTCGGCGGGGTTGTCCACAACGACGCGGGCTTCGCGCTCGCCTGGGGCTCTTTCCCGGTGCTCGTTGGCTACGTCGCCCAAACGGGACGCCTCGCTCCCGGCCCGATACTCGCGGGCGCGGCGGCCTTCGCACTGTCGACCGCCCAACGCCGACTCAGCGCGCCGGCCCGGCTGATTCGCCGTCACTCCAACGAGATTGACGGTCTCATCACCTTGGAAAACGGCCAGTCACTGCCCATTGACGGTCCGACGCTGCTGTCCCCGCTGGAAGGGGCGCTTCGTGCGATGTCCTGGGGCGTCGTGCTCTTGGCAGTGGCCCTCGCGATTGCCCGCCTCGGCTAGCCCGCCGCTGCCGTCCACTTCGCCCGATCGAGCACCCACACGAACCCTTGGCCGGTCTGGCCCCTCGCCGCAATCTCGCGGTTCTCTTCCCCAAACAGCTCAAAACCCAGTTTGGGCGGGACCGCCGCGCTGGCGAGATTCGCCTGATCCATTCGAATCTTCACCCGCCCGACGTCAGCAAGGTACGCAAATGCCGCCCCCGCGAGCGTTCGAGCGGCGGTCGTGGCGTAGCCCCGGCCCGTGCGGTCGGAGCGGACCCAGTAGCCGATCTCGGGACAATCGGGGTCTTCGTCGCGATGAAGTCCCGCCGAACCGACCAATTCACCAGAGATCCTCTCAAAAAGCGCATAGTTCCACTCCCGATCACCGTCGAATGCCGTCTGTCCCTCTGAGAGCACGCCGCGCAGCTCTTGGGCACTCGGCACCGACTGCGCCCACGGCATCCAGAGTTCCAGGTCGGCGAAGCTGAGCGTCACCGCGCTGAGCATGTCATCGACGAAAGCGGGCCTCCACCGGCGAAGTTCGAGCTGCCCGTCCTGCAGGGTCTCCGGGAGTAGCGCCACTCTCCAAGTATGACCGAACCCCGCAATCCCCCTGACCCGCAAAGAAACCCTACAAATCCCTCGTCACGTGCCCTATCGTTCTCTCCAGAAGTGTTGAGAGGAGCGTCATGAACGTGGCAACTTTTGTCGCATCGATATTCCACAACGAACTCCCGTTTCGCGTCGAGGCGTACGACGGAAGCGCGGCCGAACCGAGCGTCGTCTCGTCGGCCAACGAAATCACCCTCAAGATCCTGCGGCGTGACGCCATCACCCGCGTTCTCACCCACCCCGGAGAGCTCGGTATCGCCCGCGCCTACGTCGCGGGCGACATCGACGTCGACGGGGATCTCGACGCGCTCTTCGAGCTCTCCGTCCCGCCGGTCCGCCAGTTGTTGAACCCCGCGAATCTTCGTTCACTCCTCTCCCTGGTCGGCGCCTCCGCCCTGAAGCCCCTCGCGCCGCCCGCCATCGAGGCCCGACAACGCGGCGCGCTGCACAGCCGTTCCCGCGACAGCCAGGCGATCTCGCATCACTACGACGTGTCCAACCGCTTCTACGAGATGGTGCTCGGTCCCTCCATGACCTACTCGTGCGCCGTCTTCAAGACCCCCGACGACACGCTCGAAAGTGCCCAGGAGCGCAAGGTCGACCTCGTCGCGCGCAAGCTCGCCTTGGCGCCGGGCATGCGTCTGCTCGATGTTGGTTGCGGCTGGGGCGCCATGGGCATCCACGCCGCACGCACCTACGGCGCACGCGTCGTGGGCGTCACCCTCTCCGAGCCCCAGCAGCGCTACGCCACCCAGCAGGCGCGCCTCGCGGGCGTCGACGACCTTGTCGAGTTCCGGGTGCAGGATTTCCGGGATGTGAAGGACGGTCCCTTCGACGCCATCAGCTCGATCGGCATGTCCGAACACGTGGGCCGGCGCTCGTTGTCCGACTACAGCCAACTGCTGTTCGATCTGCTTCGCCCGGGCGGACGATTCCTCAACCACGCCATCGGCCGACCCGTGTCGTTCGACCCCGATCCCGACCCGTCAAAATCGTCGGAGCTGTCGCGCCAGATGCAGATCGCGCTCGGCATGCGCGGGCCGTCGCGGATCGGCAGCCCGTTCATGGAGCGCTACGTCTTCCCCGACGGCGAGCTCCACGAGGTCGGAACGCTCGTCTCGATGTTCCAGGCCCACGGTTTCGAGGTGCGCCACCTGGAGAGCCTGCGCGAGCACTACGCCCTCACCCTTCGCCACTGGGTGGACAACCTCACCAAACGATTCGACGAGGCCGTCGAAGAAGTCGGCGAACAGCGAGCGCGGGTGTGGCGGCTCTACATGGCCGGTTCGGCGGTGGGCTTTGAGCGCCACCACCTGGAAATCCACCAGATCCTGAGCGTGCGGCCCGACGAGCGGCGCAGCGCCATGCCCCTCCGCCCGGACTTCGAACCCAGCATCTAAAGGTCGAACTCCCGCGCGGAAGAGACCGGAGCCGGCTCCGCCTCTCGAGCGACGGTCGCCGGGCGCCGATGAATCTCCTCGGTCAGTTGCCGGACTTCGACTCCGCAGCCAGTCCCTACTCCCGTTCTATGAGTCTCAGGTCCAACGTGAGCCCGAGGCATCCGACCAGTTCGATGACCCGATCGAACGAAGGGACCGAGGCGCCGTTCTCGATGCGCGAAATCGCCGACTGGGTGGTGCCCGCGAGACGGGCGAGGCCCGCCTGGCTGAGGCCCCGTCGTCTCCGCGCTCTTCGGACGAGCAGCCCCGCATGGGAATCCGGCATTGGAGAGTCATAGCACAATTGCTATGACCACCGGAATCATGGCCGCCACGATGTGTAACGATCGTGCACATGAGTAAGACGACGTGGCAGAGCCACTGGCACAAGCACCCCGGCGTGCGATCGGGTGACGAACTCTCGCTCGGCGAACGGTCCGCCGATCGGATGCGCAACATGATGGGGTCGTGGCCCTTCGTATTCGGCTTCTTCGCCGTGATGATCGTCTGGGCGCTGACCAACACGTTCTTCCTGGAGCACGTCCTTCACCACAAGGCGTTCGACCCGTATCCGTACATCCTCTTGAACCTGTTCCTCTCGATGATGGCCGGCGTACAGGCCGCGGCGCTGCTGATCGCGGCCAAGCGCGCCGACTCGATCTCCTCCCAGGTCGCGCTGCACACCGCAACCAACACCGACGACATCAAGACCCTGGTCCAGGAGAACACCATCCTGACCGCTCAGGTGAAGAAGGCCACCGACCTGCTCGAGGAGATCCACCTGCACGTGTCGAACATCGGTCGAAAGGTGGGAGCCGACACCGGTCGCTTCTCCCCCGGCGAGACGCCCTCGCCCGGGAATTGACCACGGACCCGAAGTCTTCGTGCCCCGGTTACCCGCCCAATGGCGATCGACCCGAATCAGACGCAACCACGCAGCGAGGCGGACACAGTTGAAGACCGATTCCTCCCCGCCCTCGACCATTCGTTAATCGGCGAGACCATGGCACCGGACCCGTCGGCGGCACCCGAGGCCCTCGCTACGGAGGTCTCGTTTCGCCCCTTCGCCCTGGGCGGGGCGACCGCGACCTTCGCGCTCATCGGGGCGACGTCGTCGCTGTACGGTCCCCTGCTGGTCAGCTTCTCCCACAGATTCCATCTCTCGCTTCCCGCGGCCGGCACCGTGCTCAGCGTCCACTTCGTGGGCGCACTCTTTGGCGTGCTGCTCGGCTGGATCGGCGTGAAGAGGATCTCGGGCGGCCTGGTGCTCTCGATTGCGTTGCTGATGATGGCCGTGGGGGCCCTCGGCGCGTCGCTCTTGCACCATTGGGTCGCCTTCTTGGCCTGCGTGTTCCTGATCGGCCTCGGCTATGGGGGACTCGATTTCTCGCTCAACACGTTGCTGACCCGAACGGCCGCCAGGGGCCGGGCGCTGCGACTGACCGTCGTCAACGCCGGCTTCGGCGTCGGTGCCGTCATCGGCCCGCTGCTCATCATCACCCTGCGCCCCGAGAACTTCCCCCGGCTCTTCGGGGGCATCGCCGTCGTGGCCGTCGTCCTTTCGACGTTCAACCGGGGCGTCCACGCGCCGCCCCTCCACGCCGAGGCCCGCCAGCGCCAGGTGTCGATGATGAAGGCCCAGCGTCGGCCGATCCTGTTCACCTTCGTCGTCGCCTACATCCTCTACATCGCCGTCGAGACGAGTTCGGCCGGATGGATGGCCACCCAACTGCACGGCGTCGGTTACTCCGAGTCGGTCGCCAGTCTGGTCACGGCCGGATTCTGGACGGGGGTGGCGCTCGGGCGCGTCCTCGGGGGGCCCCTGCACCACCGGCTCTCGGACAAGGTCCTGGTGCTCGGGGGCCTCGGCTTCGCCACCGTCTTCGGTCTCCTCGCCCTCTCGAGTCTCCTGGCCCCGTACGCCTACCCGCTCATGGGGCTCGTGATCGCCTCGATCTTCCCGATGGGACTGATCTGGTACACGACTCTCTGCCCGCACGACAGCGACGGCCTGGCGCTCATGATCCTCCTGATGATGGCGGGCGGTGTCATCGGGCCCGGAGCCGAGAGCCTGATGGTGTCGGCCTTCGGGATCCACGTCGTGGCACTGGTGGTCGCGGTGTTCGCCCTGCTCGACCTCGCGGTCTTCGCCAGTGCTCTGCGCTTCAAGCCACTGATCGTGGCCTAGGTCGAGGATCCCTTCCCCGATCGGTCCCCCTCGACACCGTCGACCGTCATTGCGCGCCCCGTTCCGGCGCAACGGCAGCGTTTGCCGGCTCCGAAGCGGCCGTCCGACATGGGAATTTCCCACGAACTTCTTTCGTTCCTCTTACATTCGTTCGTTACCGTTGCCCCGTGGCACCCACCAGACAACTTGGCAAGATCGAACGTCCCGCCTGGACGAACCATTCGGCGGCGAACCGTCGGCGCCACGGCCACGCCCCGCTCCCGTGGGTGGCCGACGCGCTGGCGGCCCTGGCGGGGATCGGCTTCGGGGTAGTCGTCGCCCTCGTGATCGCCGGCGAGACCCGCGGCACGCTCGCGTCGCCCGGTGGATGGCTCATCGCCGCCGGGCGCCTCTTCGGCTTCACCGGCACGTACCTCATGCTCGTCATGGTCCTGCTCGTCGCCCGACTGCCGTGGCTGGAGCGCACCGTCGGCCAGGACCGCTTGGTGCGCTGGCACCGACGCATCGGACCGTGGCCCATCGTGCTCATCACCTTGCACGTCGTTTCCATCACCCTCGGCTACGCCCAGATCACCAAGGCGGGACCGTTGCACCAACTCTGGGTCTTCCTCGCGAACTACCCCGACGTCCTGGCCGCCATGGTCGCGTTCGCGCTCATCGTGATGGCGGGCTTCTCCTCGATCCGGATCGCCCGCCAGAAGATGAAGTACGAGACCTGGTGGATCGTCCATCTCTACACGTACCTGGCCCTGGCCCTGGCGTTCGCCCACCAGATCGTCACCGGCGTCGTGTTCCTCGGCCACCCGCTCACGAGGATGTTCTGGATCGTCATCTGGTCGGCGACCGCCGGCGTCGTGGTGACCAGCCGGATCGTGCTGCCGGTCGCGAGGAACATCCGCCTGCAGCTTCGCGTCGCCGACGTCGTCGAGGAGGCCCCGGGCGTCTACTCGCTCACCGTCTCGGGCCGCAACCTCTCGCGACTGGCCGTCTCGGGCGGGCAGTTCTTCCAGTGGCGATTCCTCACCAAGGACCTCTGGTGGCACGCTCACCCGTACTCGCTGTCCGCCCTGCCCCGACCGCCGTTCATGCGCGTGACCGTAAAGGGGCTCGGCGACCAGTCGAGCGCGGTGGCGCAGTTGAAGCCCGGGACCCGGGTCTTCATCGAGGGGCCCTACGGCACGTTCACCCGCCACGCGCGCACCACGAACCGGGTCACGCTCATCGGCGCCGGCGTCGGCATCACGCCGCTGCGCGCCCTGCTCGAGGACCTCCCCGCGAACGTCGAGGTCTCGGTGGTCATCCGGGCCTCGAGCCCCGAGGACGTCGTGCACCGCGACGAGGTCGAGGCGCTCGTGAAGCTGCGCAAGGGCCAGTTCCACGAGCTGGTCGGCTCGCGCCACGAGGTGCGCGTCGACGCCCCCGCCCTGCGCACGCTCGTGCCCCGGCTCGTCCAGGGCGACGTGTACGTCTGCGGCCCGGGCGGGTTCACCGACCAGGTCGTGGCGGCCGCCGAACGGCTCGGGGTGCCCCGCGAGCGAATCCACCACGAAGCCTTCACCTTCTAGAAGAAGAGAGTCCGATCGCATGAACAACCCGAAAGGTCCAGGTCAATGAGAAGAACCCCCATCGTCCTCGCCGGGACCGTGGTCGGTCTCGCCGGCGTGCTGGGCTTCCATACGTCGCCCGCGAAACTCACCCTCGGCACGGTCCCCTCGAGCACCGTGACCGGAAGGTCCACGACGACCAGCGCGGCACCCACCACGAGCACGAGTGCCGCCGGGACGAACCCGCCGACCACCAACGCCACCACCGCCGCGAATTCGAACCCGACCACCACGGTGGCGAAGGCCACGCCGACGACGGTGCGCCAGACCACCACCACGGCGGCGCCGACCACCACCGCGCCGCCGACGACCCGCACCGCCACCGGACCGTTGGTCAACTACTACTTCGGCACGCTGAGCGTGAGCGTCACGGCGACGGGAAAGAAGATCACCAAGGTCACCATCAGCTCGCTGAGCGATGGCGGGAACTTCCGCTCGCAGTCGATCGACCAGCAGTCGATTCCGATGCTCGAACAGCAGGCGCTGGCGGTGCAGAGCGCCCAGATCCAGGGCGTCTCGGGCGCCAGCTACACCAGCGCCGGTTTCGCGCAGTCGCTGCAGGGCGCGCTCAAGCAGCTGGGCGTCTGATGAACACCTCGACGGGTGAGCGCTCCCGGCCCACGACCATCCACCACCGGGAACAGGTCATGGGTACCATCGTCACCTTCGACGTCTACCGCGAGGCGGGGATATCGCCGACCGAGTTCCTGGCCCACCTCGCGCGCGCGGTCAACGCGCTGCACCGGGCCGACAAGATCTTCAGCACCTGGAAGGCCGAGAGCCCCGTCAGCCGACTGCGCCGCGGCGAGATCACCCTCGGCGAGGCGCCCGCCGAGGTGCTCGAGGTCCTGACGTTGTGTCGCACCGCGAGAGACCTCTCGGGCGGTTGGTTCGATCCGTGGGCCATCGAGGGCGGCGTCGACCCGACCGGTTACGTGAAGGGTTGGGCCGCGCAACTGGCCCTCGAGGAGCTGCGCGACGCGGACCTCGACGGGGCGATGGTGAACGCGGCGGGCGACATCGCCAGTTTCGGGGGCCCGGTCGCGGGTCAGCCGTTTCGCGTCGGGATCGTCAACCCCGACGCGACGACCGAGCTGGCCTGCGCCGTGGAGCTGCGCGGCGCGATCGCCACGTCGGGTGCCTACGAACGGGGCGAGCACCTCGTCAACCCGCACACCGGCGAGCTCGACACCAGCGTCGCCTCGTCGAGCGTGACCGGTCCGGACCTCGGCGTGGCCGACGCCCTGGCGACCGCCCTCGCCGTGGGTGGCGACGAGGTCCTCTCGCTGATCGAGGACATCGCCGACTACGAGGCCTTCACCATCAGCCACGATGGCCAGTGGAAGTGGACTGCGCGCTTCCCGTTCGCCCGCACCACGGCCACCGCCGCCAGCTGACAGTCCCGTCCAGCCCGTTGCGCGAACGCGCACCCACCCGAGGCCCGATTCCCGAGGCGTCCCAGACGTCGAACCTCGCAAGGTCACCTACGGCTCTATCGCTCCGAGACGTCCGGCTCGAGGACCGCCCCCGGCGAGCCGACGCCGGCTTCGGCCATCGCCACCTCCGCGACGCCCGCCAGACCCTCCTCGGTCTCTTCCGCCCACGAATGGAAACCTTCGGGCCGGGCCGATCCGCGAAGCCACGAGAAGACCGCCCCGATGAAGCAGAGCGCCGCGGCGGCGAGGAAGGCCATGTGCAGACCGCTGGCGAAGGGTTTGGAGATCAGCCCGGGGAAGAACGCGCGCGCGAGCAGGGCCGTCGAGTGGACACCGGGCTGGGCGAGCACGTGGGCGCCGAGGAGCTGCTGCATCGGGTTGATGCCGAGGAAGGCCGAGAAGAGGCTGCCGATGGCCGGGATGTGCGAGATCTGCAGCGCCTGGGCCATCGGGACCCCTTGACGGGTCAGGCCCGCGAGCAGCGAGTGCGGCAGCGACGTCGCCAGCCCCAGGGTGATCACCGTGAAGAAGAACCCGATGGAGAGCACGCTGGCCGAGTTCTGGAACGTGTTCAACATCGCGCCTCCGGCGCCGCGCTGGTTGGCCGGCAGCGAATTCATCACGGCACTGGTGTTGGGCGCGGCGAAGAGGCCCATCGAGAGCCCGACGAGCACGAGCAGGGCCGCGAAGACCGGGTACGAGAAGTCGATGGGTATCGACTGCAGCCCGAGGAGGCTCACGCCCGTCAGCACCAGGCCCGTCGTCGCGAAGAGGCGCGCACCGTGGCGATCGGCGAGGCGTCCCGACACCGGACCGGCCACGAAGAAGCCGATCGTGAGCGGCACCATGTAGATGCCCGCCCAGAGCGGCGTCTGGGCGAAGCTGTAGCCGTGCAGCGGCAGCCAGATCCCCTGCAACCAGATGATCAGGATGAACTGGAGACCGCCCCGCGCGAGGGACAGCATCAGGGCGGCCAGGTTGCCCATGGCGAAGCCGCGGCTGGTGAACAGCTTCAACTGGAACATCGGGTCGTCGACGCGCATCTCGATGACGACGAAGGCGGCCAGGACGGCCAGTCCCCCGAGCAGGCACGAGAGGACGAAGGGGCTGGTCCAACCCATGGCGTGTCCCGCGTAGGGCTGTAGCCCGTAGACGATGCCGGTCAGCAGCGCCACGAGACCGACCGCGAAGGTCACGTTGCCCAGCCAGTCGATCGAGGCGACCGAGCGGACGCCGTTGTCGCGCAGTTTGAGGTACGCCCAGACGGTGCCGAACAGGCCGACCGGCACCGAGACGAGAAAGACCAGGCGCCATTCGATCGGGGCGAGGAAGCCGCCGAGCAACAGACCGAGAAACGACCCGCCGATCGCGGCGACGCCGTTGATGCCGAGCGCGAACCCGCGCTCGTTGACGGGGAACGCGTCGGTGATGATCGCGTTCGAATTGGCGAACAGGAAGGCCCCGCCGACGCCCTGGCCGATTCGCATGACGATGATCCACATCGCACCCGCCGGCCCGGTCAGCCACGTGGCCGCGAGCAGGATCGAGAAGAGGGTGAAGACGGCGAAGCCCAGGGTGTACATCCGGACCCGTCCGTACATGTCGCCGACCCGCCCCAGGCTGACGACCAGCACCGAGGTGA
Source organism: Acidimicrobiaceae bacterium (assembly GCA_003133665.1). Lineage (GTDB taxonomy): Bacteria > Actinomycetota > Acidimicrobiia > Acidimicrobiales > RAAP-2 > RAAP-2. Next base: position 18,202 of record PKYK01000008.1, read on the forward strand.
CCAGGAGGAACCCCATCAGGATCCACAGGAAGTACGGGGTGTTCTGGGCCGAGAGGGGATCGAGCTTGATCCCGCGAAAGATGTTGGGCAACGCGATCAGGAGTATCGACCCGTTGATGGTCGCCATGAGGATCCCGAGCGTGGTGTTCGACAGCGCGATCCACTTGTAGCGGCCGGACACGACTACGTTCGACACAACGCCTCGACTTTCATGGCCGCGCGAGCCCCGTCATTACTTAGTTGGTGCTAACTAAGTATAGTGCTGAGGGTGAAGAGTCGCACGCGCCTCGGTCATCATTCATCCCGCCCGGTCGCTCCCCCGTCGTCGCCCGAGGTGACCACCGCCGTCGCGGTTCGGGTGGCGGTCGCCCGGATCTACCGATTCCTGCGCATTCGAACCGAACGCAACATCACACCGTCGCAGACCTCCGCCCTCGCCCGGATCGGCCAGGCCGGACCGCTGCGACTCGGCGCCCTGGCCCAATTGGAGGGCATCGCCCCGGCGACGATGAGCAGGGTGGTCGACAGCCTCGAGGCCCAGGCCCTGATCGAACGTGTGCCCGACGCACTCGACGGTCGGGCGAGTCTGATTCAGTTGAGCCGCGAAGGAGGCGAGCTGCTCCACCAGATGCAGTCCACCAGTACCGTCGCCATCGATCAGGCCCTCGCATCGCTCAGCGCTTCCGAGCGGGCCTTGATGGAGCGAGCGGTGCCGGTGCTGGAGAAACTCTCCGACCTATTGCAGGCGAGTGCCGTTCTCCATCGCGCCGAATGACTCTGGCACGGATTCTCGTGACTCGCCTTGACGCAGCAATGTCGGAACCGGCCGAACGACAGTCAGTCCACGGTGTCGAGGACAACCTCTTCGAGAATCGACCGAAGCTGTCGACCCATCTCGCGGGGATTGCCCGATAGAGAGCCGATCTCATCGCCTTCGACGTTGATGTCGTCACCGGGTCGGTAGAGAGAGACCCGCATCCCCTTGCCGGAACGATCGGCCAGGACCACCCACGGAAGTCCAATTTGGCCGGAGTCCTTCGTCGCCATGATCTGTCCCTGGCGACCGAGGCCGATACTCCACTCGGGTGAACGGGCGGCGTCGATGACGCGCTGTACTTCGCCGCCACTGGAGAATCCGGAAGATTTTGCGATACCCGACACCTTAGGGGGCCGGTGTGACGCCGCCCGCCCATTGGTGGGTTCGCGCGTCCGACCCTTCAAGTCCTTACGTGCGCCGTTCGGGGGTGGTTCGAATCGAGGGATTGGCGCTCTGTCGAGGGCGCTTAGGAGTTCATCGATTTCGTGATGGTGGTGACGATTCTCTCCACCGAGGGAATGGCCATGTCCTCGAGCGCATCAGCCGCGGGCAGCGGGATGTGCGGTGTCGTGATCCGCACGATCGGTCCGTCGAGATCGTAGAAGATCTCTTCGCTCACGATCGATGACAGTTCGCCGCCCCAGCCGCAGAGCCGAGGGTTCTCTTCGACGGTGAAGAGGCGTCCGGTGGCGGACACCTCGCGAAGGATGGTCTGGGTGTCGAGTGGCACCAGTGAACGAACGTCGACGACGGTGCAGTCGATGCCCACCGTCGCCAGCTCGTTCGCCGCTTCGAGGGCTCGAGGAACCATGTAGCCGAGCGACACGATCGTCGCGTCGGTGCCATTTCGCAGCACCTTGGCGGTGCCCAGCGTGTCGACGATCTCCCCGTCGGGCACGTCCATCTTGGTCGCGTAGAGCGCTTTGGCTTCGAGGAATATGACCGGGTCGGGGTCGCGAATCGCCGCCGCCATCAAGCCGATCACGTCGGTCGCGTTGGATGGCACGACCACCTTCAGGCCCGGGATCATCATCGCCCAGTTCTCCACGCTCTGGGAGTGCTGCGCTCCGAAGCGCAGACCGCCGCCGTTGCCGGAACGGATCACCAGCGGGAACGTCATCTGACCATTGGTCATGTAACGGCTCTTCGCGATCTCGTTGACGACGATGTCCCAACAGACCGCGAAGAAGTCCGCGAACATGATCTCGGCGATCGGACGAAGTCCGGTCATCGCGGCGCCCATCGCGGCGCCGAGAATGGCCTGCTCACTGATGGGAGTGTCACGAACGCGCACCGGCCCGAACTCGTCGAGCAGGCCTACGGTGCCCTTGAAGACGCCACCGGCCTTGCCGATGTCCTCTCCGAGAAAGACGACCGATTCGTCACGGCGCATCTCCTGGGCTATGCCCCGAGCAATTGCTTCACGGAATGTCAGTTGCGCCATGAGGATCCTCCATCAGCCCATACGTCCTTCATCAAAAGATCTTCACCGGGAATGCCGCCCGCCTTGGCTTCCTCGGTCGCCTGCTCGACTTCGGCCGCGACCTCGGCCTCGATGGCCGCCAGCTGCTCTTCGGTGGCTCCGGCTTCGAGCAATCGGGCGCGGTAACGGGGAATCGGATCCTTCGCCAGCCACTCGGCGACCTCCGAGTCGGGGCGGTACTTGCCCGGGTCGGCCCGCGAGTGTCCGCCGTGGCGGTACGTCTCGGCTTCAATCATGCTCGGCCCTTCGCCGGCGCGGGCGCGGGCGATGGCGGTGACCGCCACGTCGTAGACGGCGTCGGCGTCGTTGCCGTCGACGATGATGCTCTCGAGCCCGTACGCCGAAGCTCGGTCGGCGGCCGGGTGCTTGACGGCCGTCACCTCGGTCGTTCGGGTGTACTCCATCCAGAGGTTGTTCTCGCAGACGAAGACCACCGGCAGCTTCCAGATGGCGGCAAAGTTCAACGCCTCGTGAAAGGCGCCGATGTTGGTCGAGCCGTCGCCGAAGAAGCAGACCGCGACCTGGTCGGTGCCCCGGTACTGCGCACTCCACGCCGCGCCGCAGGCGATCGGCAGGTGCGCACCGATGATCGCGTAGGAACCCATGACCCCGTGCTCAACGCTCGTGAGGTGCATCGACCCGCCCTTGCCGGCCATGAGCCCGTTGCTGCGGCCCAGGAGTTCGGCCAACACCGGCGTCATGGGCACGCCGCGGGCGAGCGTGTGCGCGTGGCCCCGGTACGTCGCGTACGTCCAGTCGGTCGGCTTCATCGCGGTCGCGAATCCGGCGGCGATCGCCTCCTGGCCGAGGGAAAGGTGGCTCGTGCCCTTCACCAGGTTCTCCAGGAACAGGTCGTACGCCCGCTTCTCGAACTGACGGAGCGCCACCTGACTGCGGTACATGCCCAACTTGGTCTCGAAGTCCGTGGGACCTGCGGTGATGGTCGTGGTGGTCATTTCTGCCTCCTAGTACTTGTTGGCGATCATGAGTTCCTGCGCGGGGAATCGCGTGAGAATCTGCGGCCCGTCGTTGGTGACGACGACCTCTTCTTCAATACGTGCCGCCGAGACGCCGTCGGAGGCGGGACAGTACGTTTCGAGCGCGAAGACCATGCCGGCCTGCAGCTCGATGGGGTCCTTCAGGCTGTTGAGTCGGCTGATCACCGGACGCTCGTGCAGTCCGAGGCCGAGCCCGTGGCCGAACTGCAGACCGAAGGCCGCCATTTCGTTGGCGAAGCCGAACTCCGTCGCCGCGGGCCACGCCCGGGCGATCTCGTCGGTGCCGACACCCGGACGCACCAGGTCAATGGCCTTGTCCATCCATTCGCGGGCCTGGGTGTACGCGTCATGCTGCGGCGACGTCGCGCTGCCCACCGACAACGTGCGGTAGTAGCAGGTGCGGTACCCGTTGTACGAGTGGATGATGTCGAAGAAGGCCTGGTCGCCGGGTCGGATGATGCGGTCGGTGAAGTTGTGCGGATGCGGATTGCACCGCTCGCCCGACACCGCGTTGATCGCCTCGACCTGGTCTGATCCCATTTCGTAGAGCCGCTTGTTCGCGAGGGCCACGATCTCGTTCTCGCGCACGCCCGGCTTCAACGCCTCGAAGATGTCCTGGTAGACGCCGTCCACCATCGCCGCCGCCTGGGAGAGGAGCATGATCTCGTCCTGGTTCTTGATCTGGCGCGCGTCGAGCATCGTCTGCTGGGCGTCGCGAACCTCGACGCCGGCGGCCTGCAACTCGAAGAGGAACGGCAGTTCGACGATGTCGATGCCGATGGGCTGCCCCAGCACGCCCTGGTCGGCGAGCAGCCCGACGATCTCCTTCACGGCCGACTCGAAGAGGCCGGCCCTTGGTGCGATCGCCCCGCGAAGTCCCAACATGCCGGCTCGGCAGTTCTCGGGCTCGAGCCACGGCGCGAAGAGCTGGTGGTGGCGCGCGGCCGATCCGAAGTCCCAGACCATGGGCTCGCCGCCTCGCGTCAAGAGGCAGTAGCGCGACATCTTGTCGCCCAAGGCTCCGCCGACCCACGTGCTCGAGACGTAACGGATGTTGTAGAAGTCAAAGAGCAGCAACGCGCCGAACTCGCTGGCCTCGAGGGCTTCGCGGGCTCGGGCGAGACGGTAGCTGCGCAGGCGATCGAAGTCGACTCGCGTCTCGAAGTCCACGCCCATGTGGCCAGGCGTGTTGATCGTGGGGCCGAATCCCTCTCTCATGAGTTACCTCCGCTCAGTCCGTCGTCGACCTTGATGTTCTCGGGCTCCATTGAGAGCCCGGCGCTTCGGGCCTGCTCGAGCAAGAGCACGGCGAAGTCGTCGTCGACGTAACCGGCCCCGATGGCGCTCACGACCAGTTCGGTGCAGAGTGCCGAGACCGGCATCGAGACGCTCAGCTTCTTGGCCGCGGCCATTCCCAGGTCGAAGTCCTTGCGCAGCAGTACGGGAGTGAAGGTGGGAGTGAAGTCGAGGTTCACGAACGCCGGGGTCTTGTAGCGAGAGAACGTCGAGCCCATCACCGAATTGTTCAAGAACTCGAGGAAGTCGCTGCGCTTGATGCCGCCGCGTTCGGCGAGCACCGTGATCTCCGCCATGGCCTGGGTCACGACACCGAGGAACATGTTGTGGCAGATCTTCACGAGCCGCGCGACTTCGCCGTCGCCCACGTAGGTGACGCCGTGGCCCAGTTGGTCAAAGTAGGGACGGACCGTTTCGAAAGCGTCGCGGGTCCCCGACACCGCGAGCGTCAGTTGTCCGGCCGACACCACCTTCGGGTTCCCGCTCACGGGCGCGGCGAGAAAACCGGCTCCGCGCGCCGAGCAGGCCTCGCGAACCGTCGCCGAAGTCTCGGTTGAGACGGTCGAGCAGTCGACGACGATCTTGGGCGCCGACGACGGGTCCGACAGCACGCCATCGGGGCCCGTCGTGACATCCAGGAGATCGGCATTGGCCGAGACCATGATGAAGACGACGTCGCAGTTGGCCAGATCCCTCGGGCTGTCAACCACCGTCGCACCGAGCTCGCCCAGCACCTCGGCCTTCGCGCGCGTGCGGTTCGTTACCGTCACGTCGTTGCCGGCGACGACCAGACGCCTGGCCATGGCGGTACCCATGCGGCCGCAACCGACCCAGCCAATGCGAAGTTCTTTATCACTCATGTACTCGTCCTCCTAGGAATTCCTGCTGCGAATGGCGTTAGTGGCTGGGCTTGGCTTCGATGGTGCCACCGAGATAGAGCGCACCAATCTCGGGGTTGTTGAGCACGTCGGTGCCGGTTCCCGACAAGCGGACCTGACCATTTTCGAGGACGACTCCGAAGTGGCTCATCTTCAGGGCCTGACGGGCGTTCTGCTCTACGAGCAGCACGGTGCGACCCATGTTGTTCATCATCTTGATCGTGGCGAACATCGCGTGAAGCGTCTTGGGGTCCAGACCCATCGATGGCTCGTCGAGAACCACCAACTCGGGCTCGAGCATGAGACAACGCGCGAACTCTACGAGTCGCTGCTGGCCACCGGAAAGGCTGCCGGCCTTGTCCTTGGCCCGTTCAGCGACGATCGGGAACATCTCGCGGATCGTGTCCATCCGTTCGGCGATCACCTTGCGGTCCCTCAAGAGAAAGGCGCCGAGCTCCACGTTCTCCTCCACGGTCATCTCGCGAAAGAGACTGTGGTTCTGGGGCACTTGCACGATCCCCAATTTCAGGATCTCTTTGGGACTCTTGCCGACGAGGGGTGTCCCCTTGAACCAGATCTGTCCCAGACGAGGCCGCACCAAACCGCTCACGGTCTTCAGCAAAGTGGACTTGCCCGAGCCGTTGGGCCCGACGATACAGGTCACGCCGCCTTGGGGAACGTCGAACGAGACGCCCTTGATGACGTCGCCGCCGCCGTATCCGGCAACGACTCCCTCAAAGCGCACGAAGGCGTTCGACTCAGCCATGCGCGGCCTCCTGTGACTCCTCGTCTTCGTCGCCACCACCGAGGTAGGCGTCCAGGACGAGTGGATTGCTTCGGATTTCGGCCGGTAGGCCAGTGACCAGGTTCGAGCCCTGGTGCATGACGGTCACCGTGTCACAGAGGTTCATGACGAACTCCATGTTGTGTTCGACGATCAAGAAGGTCTTGCCGCTCTTGTTGAGCGTGCGGATCTTCTCGCTGATCTCGTTGATCAGCGTCAAGTTGACGCCGCCGGCCGGCTCGTCCAACAGGATCACGTCGGGGTCGGCCACCAGCACGTACGCCAACTCCAGCAGCTTGCGCTGTCCGTAGGACAACGATCCGGCTTCCAACGACGCGAGCCGGGCGATCCCCACGAAGTCCAGCCACTCCATGGCGGCATCCAACTCGGATTTTGACGACTTCGATCGCGTGAGTCCGTATATCCAACTCTCGTCGTGCTGGGTGGCGACGAGCATGTTCTCGACCACACTCATGCGAGCGAAGATCCGCGTGAGCTGAAACGTGCGACCGACGCCGAGTGCGAACACTTTGTCGGGTCGGGCGTTGGTGATGTCCTGGCCGTCAAACGTCACCGTGCCGGCGTCGGGCTTCACGTAGCCGGTGATGACATTGAACAACGTCGTCTTGCCCGAACCATTGGGACCGATGAGCCCCGCGATGCTGCCCTTTTCGACGTTGAGCGAGCAGACGTTCAACGCCTGCACGCCGCCGAAGGCCCGTGAGATTCCCTGGGCACTAAGAAGTGGGGACATCAGTGGCTACCTCCCGCGAGCGCAGCGTCGCTGGCCGCTGAGTCTCGCGCGGCCCGGGCCGCGCGCTTAACCCACCAGTCACGGACCGCGGTGACGATCCCCTGGGGCATGAACAAGATCACGACGAGGAACAGCGCCCCGAAGACAATGAGGTACAGCGAACCGAGCGAACCGCTGGAAAAGGTCACCGTGAAGTACTGCTGCATCGACTCGAGCACCAGTCCTCCTAACAAGGGGCCCAGGAGCGTGCCGAATCCGCCGAAGAACGCCATCAGCGCAATCGTGATGTCGAAGATCGGGTCGAAGACGAACTGCGGATAGATCTGGCCCTGCAGCATGGCGTACAGGGCCCCGCCCATGCCGATTACGAAGGCGGACATGACGAATCCGGTCAGCTTGACGGGGAAGACCTTCACCCCGAGACCGAGGGCACGGTCCTCGTCATCTCGAATGGCGAGCAACTGAAGTCCGAAACGCGAACGGCGAACCAGTACCGACAGGACCGTCGCGAAGATCAAGATGGCGAAAGCGACGTAGTAGAAGGGCACTTCGAAGTAGCTGGCCCCCCAGGGAACGTACGGCAACGACAGTCCCCCGGTACCACCCGTGAAGCTCAGGTTGATTGCCGTGAGTTGGAACACGAAGAAAATGGCAATCGTGATCACCACGAAGGTATGACGTCGCACCCGTAGCGCGATGGCGCCCACCGGAACGGCAACCAGCATGGCCGCGAGACCCCCCGCGGGCACCAGCCAGAACATCGAGGCGCCGCCCTGCAGATGCAGGTGATTTGCCATGAGCGCCATCGTGTACGCACCCGTACCGTAGAACGCCGCCGATCCCAGGGCGACGTAGCCCGAATAACCAGAGAACATGTTCCACGACGTTGCGCACGCCATGAATATCAACGTGACGACTGCAATGTTCCGGTAGGCCGGATTCGTCACCACCAGGGGCAACAATGCAAAGACCACGAAGCCGAGGAGCCATAAACCGCTCTTTAATCGAAGCATCAGGCAACCCTCGCAGACTGCTTACCGAAGAGTCCCTGCGGGCGCAACGACAACACGATGACGAGCACAACAAAGAACGAAATCTGTGACCATACCGGTGACCAAGCCACCGCGACGATGTCCTCGAGCGTGACCATCAGGATGCCGGCCAGAAGAGCACCGCCCAGGCTCCCCATTCCACCCAAAACGATGATCACGAGGAGTCGTGAAATGAGGTCGTAACTGGTACTGGCGTTGAACGTGTTGGTGGCGCCGTAGACCATTCCACCCGCCGCGGTCACGGCGACGCCGATGCCGAAGCAGATCGTCGCCACTCGCTTGACGTCAATGCCGATCAAGGCCGCGGCGGTCTGATCGGCGAGCGACGCTCGAATACTCGCCCCAAAACGCGTCCGGTACAACATGACGTACAACGCGGCCAACAGGCCCGCCGCCAAGAGGAATCCGAAGACATAGATATAGGCGATGTAGATTCCGAAGATCCCAAATGATTGATTCACGTACCACGCGTGCAGCTGAACGGGGTTGACCGAAAAGATCATGTTCAGCGCGCCCTCGATGACCAGCGAAATTGCGTAGGTCACCAGGATGGACATCGCGGTTCGTTCGGGTCCCTTGAGACGCGCCAGGAACAACCGCTCCACCACGATCCCCACGACAAACAGCGTGGGGATCGTGATGGCCAAGCCTACAAAGAGGTCAATTCCAAAGTGCGCGGAGAGGGCATAGCTCAAGTAGGCACCGAGAATCACGAGGATCCCTTGCGCCACGTTGATGATGTCCATTACTCCGAAAATCAAAGTCAACCCCGTTGCCATGAGGGCGTAGACCGAACCGGTCAAGACGCCGTCAATGATGGCATGGATAAGAGCGGTGCTATTCAAGGGTTATTTCCCCCAAGCCGGCTTCGGGTAGAGGACCTTCACCGAGCCGGGGTCACCCACGGGGTTCACCTGGACAAACTTCGCACCCTGCCACTGGAAGGTGTACGCCGTCTGGGCAAGGTTCTGACCCAGCGCGTCGAACTTCACGGCACCCTGAACACTGTTCAACGTGACGCCCGAGTGGAGGTACGCGATGATCTTCTTGTTGTCGAAGCCCTTGGTTGCGGTCACCGCTTGTGCCATGACCTGACCAACCGAGTACGCCTCAGCAACGTCCGCGTTCACACCGGCCGCCGTGCCACCGTACTTCTTGATGTACGAGGCGACCATCTTCACGCTGGACGGGTTCTTCGATCCGCCGAACCATGAGTTCGGCACCATCATGCCATTGGCGTTCGCGGCGCCGACGGCCTTGACGAAGGTCGCGCCCTGGTCCGGACCGGCCGTCGCAATGAACGCCTTGGGGGTGTAGTGCGCCTGCTGGAAGGCCTGCATGAACGCAGCAACCGTGGGTACGTCGACTGAACCGAGCACCACGACCTGAGCCTTCGATGCGGCAACAGCGTCAGCGATGGCGGTGAAGTCAGTGAGCTCGGCTGGGAAGACCTTGTTGTAGACGGTCTTGATCTTGGATCCGATCAACTTCTGAGCAGTCTGGACCACCGGCTGCGTGAACGGGTCATTGGACGTCGCGTACGCAATGGTCTTCGGACGCGTGCCAGCTGGCAGCGAAGTCACCCATTTCGTGAACGGCGCCAAGTCGTACGCAACTGGCAGCGTCACGTCGAAGACGTTCTTCAAACCAGCCTGGAAGATGGAAGGTCCACCACCGGCACCCTCGATCATCGCGTAGCCGTAACGGTTAACCGTCTGCGCTGAAGGAAGTGTCAACAGCGTTGAGAACGGACCGAACGTCAGGTTCACGTGGTCGACCGAGATCAACGTCTTGTAGTTGGTCACCACCTGCGTCGGACTCGATGCGTCCGACTTGATGTCCAGCACAACCTTGTGACCGAGCAGACCACCAGCAGCGTTAACGTCAGCGGCCCACAGTTTGTAGCCCTGCGCGAACGCCTGACCGTCGGCCGAGAAGTCACCCGACAGCGAAAGCGAAATACCAATCTTGACTGGCTGCCCCTTCGCGATCGAACTGCTCGAAGCTGCACCACTCGAGGTGGCCATCATCATCATCGATGCTGCTGCGACCGAAGTCACACCTAGCGTGCGAAAAAGTTTCCCTTTTCTATTCATAGATTTCCCCCTGCGTTTATACGTCTCAGAACACCCCAAATGCCGTAGTTCCAGAGCCGACCACTCGGTGAGCGATGGGGCAACCCTAATGACGCGCAAGTGAGCCGTCAAGCGCAGGAGAGCCAAAAACAGCCATTTATCCATTAAAAGATTTCAAGCACCTCGCCCTATTCACAACTAGGCATCGTCCGTTACCATCAGCATCTATTCAGTTGCTTGAGGGGGAACAATGGCCGATGATCTTTTGGAGACGGCCGTCGCGAATTGGGGACCCCGATTCACCGCGAACGGCGTCGACGCGAGCGACTACGCGCGAATCACGAAGAGTCTCGAACGCTGGGACGACTGGTGCGCGGCCTGGTGCGCCGGAGCCGAAGAACACCTCGAACTCGGCGAAGTCGCACTCGCCGAAGGGCGCAACCGAACGGCCGGCGAGTTCTTCGCCCGTGCCGCGACGTACTTCCATTTCGGCAAGTTCCTCTTCGTGCACGACCTCGATCAGGCCCGGGCCGCCCACGACCGCGCCGTTGACGCCATTAATAGGGCAATGCCACTCTTCGTTCCACCGGGCAGTCGTGAGGAGATCCCGTTTGAAGGGTCCCACTTAGTCGGCATCTTTCGCGCTCCCGACCACCAGGGCCCCCACCCCACCGTCATCCTGATTCCCGGACTCGACTCGACCAAAGAGGAGTTCCGCGACGTCGAGCGGGCATTCCTCGATCGCGGAATGGCCATCTTCGCGCTCGACGGCCCCGGACAGGGCGAGGCCGAGTGGACGTTGGCGATCCGTCCGGAATGGGACGAAGTTGGCGAAGCGGTAATTGCCCATCTGCAGGCAATGCCCCAGGTTGACAGTTCGCGTATTGGCGTATGGGGAGTCAGCCTCGGCGGTTTCTACGCGGCTCGAATGGCGAGTTCCGACTTGCCAATTCGAGGGACGATCGCCCTCGCCGGTCCGTACAACCTCGGTGCGGCGTGGAAGGACCTCAATCCCCTGACCCGTCGCGCCTTTCAAGTCCGCTCGTTCTCCTCATCGCCCGAGGAGGCCGAAGAGCGTGCCTGGCAGATGACACTCGAGGGGCATGCTGTAAAGATCTCGACCCCACTTATGGTGGTTATGGGCAAGCGCGACCGTCTCTTCCCCTGGCAGGACGGCGAGCGGTTGGCCAACGAAGCACGAGGCGAGTCAACGCTCGTTCTGCTCGAGGAAGGCAACCATGGATGCGCCAACGTGATCTATCGCCATCGCCCATTGGGAGCAGACTGGATGGCGGCGCGTCTCAACGTGACGCCGGTAGTGCAATGAAGAACACCAACCCTTCGAATATCGAAAGCCGAAACCATGCCTGATGTCACAATGCCGCAGTTGGGTGAGACGGTCGCCGACGGCACCGTCACGAAGTGGTTCAAGAAGGTCGGTGACACGGTGGTCCGTGGTGAACCCCTCTTTGAAGTCTCGACCGACAAAGTCGACACCGAGATTCCCGCTCAGGCCGACGGTGTCTTGACGGCAATCCTGGTTGAAGAAGGTGTGACCGTGGACGTTGGCACCACCCTCGCCGTGATCGGTGGTGACGGTTCACCCGAGGCGCAAAAGACCGCCGCGGCTACTGGCGCTGCACCGGTATCGGCCGCGTCCGTCGCCACCTCTTCGACCGTGTCGGCCCGTAGAGTCTCTGACGTCGGATTGTCACCGGTGGTGCGCCGACTACTCGGCGAGCACAATCTCGACGCTGCGCAGATCATCGGCACCGGTCCTCAGGGCCGTATCACCCGTGATGATGTCCTCGCGTACGTGGCGAGCAGCACTGTCGAACTGCCCGCAACCGCTGCCGGCGGTTCCTTATCGCCCGTCGTGCGCCGTCTCCTGAGTGACCATCACATTGATCCGGCGACTGTCAAGGGAACCGGGGCGAACGGTCGCGTCACGCGTCGCGACGTCGAGTCTGTGATCAACAGTCGCGCTGCAGTGATCTCGTCACATCGAACCGGCGATGAGATCATCCCCTTCACGAAGATCCGGCGGCTGACGGCCGAACACATGGTGCGCTCCAAGTCCACCTCCGCCCACACGTTGATGGTGAAAGAGGTCGATTACGAGCGCGTCGATGCGGTCCGTCGCAGGTTCGGAAGCTCGTTCAAGGAGCAGGAAGGGTTTGGTCTCACGTACCTCCCGTTCGCCGCACTGGCAACGCTCGAAGCATTGCGTGATTATCCACACCTCAATGCCTCAGTCGGGGACAACGAACTCATTGTTCATCATGACCTGAACCTCGGCATCGCCGTCGACCTCGACGGTGATGGGCTCGTGGTGCCAGTCGTGCACAACGCCGACGGCTACAACTTGCGGACCATGGCGCGCCAGATTCGAGAGCTCGCGACGCGAGCGCGTACCAAGAAGCTCACCGTCGACGACATGGCGAACGGGACTTTCACGATCACGAATCCCGGGCCGTTCGGGACCCTGCTCACTGGGGCCGTCATCAATCAACCCCAGGTCGCGATCTTGTCGACCGACGGAGTCACCCGCAAGCCCGTCGTCGTCACCACACCTGACGGAGGTGAGTCGATTGCGATTCACTCGGTCGGCATGCTGGCGCTCACCTTTGATCACCGGGCGATTGACGGCGCCTACGCCGCGAGATTCTTACTACGCATGTCTGAGGTATTGCACACCCGTAATTGGGCGGATGATCTCTAGTTTTTCGGCTCTCAAGGACCAGGGCGATAGTCTCGGGTAGTGACGCGTGACAAGATATTGGATTCGGCGGCTCTCGAAATCGAGCGCAACGGATTAACGCAATTCCGGGTCAAGCGAGTCGCGTCCGAAGCCGGTATTTCAGTGGCGCTCCTCTACAGCTACTTCGAAGACCGCGAGGGCCTGATTGCCGCGACGATCGTCCACCGCTTTCGCCAGGTGCTCCTCGGGACCGCCGACATCTTCACTACGCCCTTGAAGAATGTTGAGACGGCGGCGGATCTGCGAGCGGCACTCAAGATCATGATCGCCGACGCCCAGCTCCCGAACCGCACCGAGTCGCGAATCCTTCGCATCGAGGGGATTTCATTCGCTCACCACAATCCAACCGCCTCGGCCGGGATACTGGCCGCGAAGGCCGAGGTCAGCGATCTCATCGTCCGGTGCGTGCAGCCGCTCGTCGAGAAGGATCTCCTGGCCGAAGGGATGTCGGGCATTGCCTTCGCACGAATCTGGTACGCGTTGTTCTTTGGCCAGATCGCCCTCGAAGGCGAGCACGCCCTCTCCATCGACACCAATGACTGGTTAACGGCGTTGCACGTTCTGGCTAACGCCATGGTCAAGTCAGAAGAGCACGCGCCCGCTCACTAGGCCGCTGCGAGTCTGCGCGCGTTGAGCGCCCGCGTCCATTCAACGAGACACCAGCCAAAGCCAATCTGATAGATCGTCTCGCCTTGCAGGAGATACGGGAAGTGCCAGTCCGGCAACGACGCCGCCGCCAAGAGACCTCCGGCCAACTGAATCGAGTAACCGCCGATCGATCCCATCGATTGGCGCCTGGTCAACAGGAGCGAGGCGATGGCCAGCTGCAATAGTGCAACCGCGACACCCACCGTCATGTGCGTCCAGTTGAGGAACGCGCCGCGATTGAAGGGCGTTATCAGGAGCGCGAAGAGACCGATCGCCACCCAGCGAAGCCCCTGCAACAGGAGTGGTGGTGCATCGGTGTCCGCCAAGTACAGCGCCGAGCGCCAGAGGCCCGCCGCCGCAACCGCGAAACCCACGACCAGGATCGCAATCGTGCGGTGATAAACCCCGTAGAAAGATATCCCGTCAGTCTGGGCAACGGCACCGTGGTCGATTGAGAGGCAGATCATGAGTGACAAGAAGAATGACGCCTGGGTGAGAAGCAGCACCTTGCGCGCTCTCGCGATATCCCCGACGTCTCGATTCAGCTCCCTGGTCGATCTCAAGAGTCGCTCCACGAATGTATGGTAACTACCCCGGAAAACGGGAGCGGGATGCCTCGAGTTCTATCATTGCTTCGGCTCGACCCACCCAGTGCTCAACTTTTGCCCACTTCCCCTCGTCCAGATCCTTGTAGACGGTGAAGAAGTGGCTGATCCGGTCAAGAACGTCCTTGGGAACGTCGTCAATGTCGGTTGCGGACTTCCACTTCGGGTCGTAGGTCGGCACCGCGATCAGCTTGGCGTCCTCGCCCTTCTCGTCAGTCATGATGCACATGCCGAGGATCTTGGCTTCGATGACACAACCGGGAAAGGTCGGATACTCGGTGAGCACGAGGACGTCAAGAGCATCACCATCCCCTCCCAAGGTGTCGGGAATGAAGCCGTACTCCGCCGGGTAGCCCATGGAGACGACGAGGTGGCGATCCAACATGATCGAGTGCGTGTTGTGGTCGTACTCGTACTTGTTCTGACTTCCCCGAGGTATTTCAACAATGACGTTTACGGTGTCCATGACTGGTCAAACCTCTTTCGAACGGTTGCGTCGCGTGACACGACAATGGCCCATCGTAGCGAGCCCCGAACCCCTCGCACGCGTGTCGGACTTCGGGTGCCAGTCTGCGTTGAATTGCCACGGTGCACGAAATACTGTCAGTAACCGGAAGGCTCGCACGCGTGGTTCGCTCGAGCGAGGTGAAATCGCGGTGAATCCTCCGCGTCTCGTTACTGGCCGGTCTCGCCGGACGACCGCGACTTGCGAGCGGCTGGCACCGCCAAACCCGGAAAGTGAACGACGAACCAGTGGTTGACGCCACCGATGGCGTGGCCACGGCTCTTCCCGACGAACTGCGCAGCACCTGGTGCCTGAATTCGTCGGCGGCGTATGGACGGTCGACGAGGGCCGTTCCGTTCTGCGCCGGTGAAAAAGCGACCTACACTCTTGACGCGCGACAGGCGATCGACATCGCACGAGGAGGTCCTGATGCAACGAATTGGTGTAGTGGGCTGCGGCTTGATGGGCTCGGGAATCGCGGAGATCGCCGCCCGGTCGGGAGCCGACGTCGTGGTCATTGAGCGCGACCGTGAAGCTATCGCGGAGGGACTGGCCCGAATCGAGAAGTCACTCTCGCGCGCGGTCAGTTCGGGGAAGGTTCCCGAGGAGGAGGCCAACCTGGCCCGCGGGAACCTCATGTTCAGTGAGGACTTCTCCAGGCTCGCCGACCGCGAGTTGATCATTGAAGCAGTCGCCGAGGACGAGGCCACCAAGGTCGAGGTCTTCAAGAAGTTGGATGCCGTGGTTCAAGACCCCGACGCAATCCTCGCAACCAACACCTCTTCAATCCCGATCATCAAGCTGGCGATGGCGACCAAACGACCCCAGCAAGTCATTGGTCTGCACTTCTTCAATCCCGTGCCGGTACTTCGGTTGGTCGAAGTAATCTCGTCGCTGCTCACGAGTCCCGAGACCACCGCGCGAATTCGCGAATTCGCCAGTGGTCCGCTGAAGAAACGCGTGATCACGTCACCGGACCGTGCGGGTTTTGTCGTCAATGCGCTGCTCATCCCGTATCTGCTGTCCGCGGTCAGAATGCTCGAATCCGGTTTCGCCAGTGCCGAAGACATCGACACGGGGATGGTGGTGGGTTGTGCGCACCCGCTCGGACCGTTAGCCCTGACCGATCTCATCGGTCTCGATACGACGCTGGCCGTCGCCGAGTCACTCTACGAGGAGTTCAAGGAGCCCCACATGGCGCCGCCGCCACTCCTGTCACGCATGACCCAGGCGGGCCTGCTGGGACGGAAGTCGGGACAGGGCTTCTACTCATACAAGTCGTAATCACTCGCCGGCGACCCCGACGGAGCCGGGCGAAGACCCTCTGGAGCGCCGACCCGGCCACCTCCTACGCTGTGAGTCAAGCAACGAGGAGCGCATGGTCACCTACGTCGTAACACTGCAGTGCAATGACGCTCCGGGCATCGTGCGAACGGCCAGTTCGGCGATCTTTGAGGACGGCGGCAATATCGTCGAGAACGATCAGTTCACCGACCCGGTCACCGGGCAGTTCTGCATGCGCACGCGCTTCGAAACCGCGAACGACGATCTTGACGCGGTGCGCAGTCTTCTCACCAGCGAACTAGCACCATTCTCACCCATGCTCAGCATCCGACTCGAGGAGACTCGACGTCGGGCGCTCATCATGGTCTCTAAGTTCGACCACTGTCTCGCGGACCTCCTCTATCGCCGAGAGCAGGGCGACCTGCCACTCGACATCGTGGCCGTGGTGAGCAACCACGACGACTGCGCTCCATTGGCGGCCCGTCACGACGTCCCCTTCTTCGAGATTCCCATCACGAACAACACCAAGGCGGCCGCCGAGGATGAACTTCGGCTGCTCCTCGCGAAACAACGTGTCGACTTCGTGGTTCTTGCTCGCTACATGCAGATTCTCTCGCCATCGTTCTGTTCCGATTGGAGCGGACGAATCATCAACATCCATCACTCATTCCTGCCGGGGTTCAAGGGTGCGCGGCCCTACCACCAGGCCTACGAACGAGGGGTCAAGCTCATTGGGGCCACCGCCCACTTCGTCACGTCGGCGCTCGACGAAGGGCCGATCATCGAACAAGACGTCGTGCGTGTCTCACACGCCCGGAATCCCGGCGATCTCACTGCCCTTGGCCGCGATATCGAACGAACGGTGCTCGCGCGAGCCGTTCAACTCGTCGCCGAAGACCGCGTGGCGCTCGTTGGCAACCGAACCGTCATCTTCTCGCAGTAGCGGGTCAGCGATTCACGTGACTGGATTGCGGACGGCGAAGCGCGGGTCGCGGTAGACCTCGCTCGTCATGACCTGCACGATGTGCTCGACGGCGTCGAAGACGTCAACGTAGCGCAGGTAGAGCGGCGTGAAACCGAATCGACAGATGTCGGGAGCACGGAAGTCACCGATGACACCGCGCTCGATGAGGGCTTGGACGACGCCGTAACCCTCGGCGTGTCGCAGCGCGACCTGGCTGCCTCGCTTGGCGTGGTCGCGTGGCGTCACCACCTCGAAGACTCCCTCGAGACGTTGGTCGATCAGTGCAATAAACAGGTCAGTCATGGCGAGGCTCTTCGCGCGGACCTGGCTCATCGACGCATGGTCCCATACGTCGAGCGCGCCGTCGAGCGCGGCCAGGGCGATGATCGAGGGTGACGAGGTGACGAACGCCTGCATGCCCTTCGCCGGCTCGTAGTCGAGTTCAAAATCAAAGGGGCGGGCGTGGCCCAGCCAGCCGGGCAGCGGGTTCTCCAGAACCCCCTGCCACGACGAACGGATGTACATGAAGGCCGGCGCGCCGGGACCGCCGTTCAAGTACTTGTAGCCACAACCCGCCGCGAAGTCGACGTCGGCGTCGGTGACGTCGAGCGGAACCGCCCCGGCCGAGTGGGCGAAATCCCACAACACGAGAGCACCGACGGCGTGCACCTTGGTGGTGATGCCCTTCATGTCCAGCATCTCGCCGGTGCGATAGTCAACGTGCGTCAACATCACCAGCGCCACCTCACCATTCAGCTCGTCATCCAGCGTGGCCCGATCGATCGGCTTCACGGTGATCGGGCGACCAGCCCGGTTCGCCATCGCTTGAACGATGTAGATGTCCGAGTGAAAGTTCGCCACGTCGGTCAACACCACGTGACGATCCGGGCGTTGGTCGAGCGCCGCACCGATCAACTTGGCAAGCATGAAGGTCAGCGTGTCGGCCACCAGCACCTCACCGGGCTGCGCACCGATCAGAGGGGCCAACCGATCTCCGAGCCGCGTCGGGGCCGCCATCCAACCGGCCTCATTCCAACTGCGCACGAGACCCTTCGCCCACTCCTGATCGATGGTCTCATTGACCCGCACGCGCACGGCCTCAGAGACCGGCCCCAGGGAATTCCCGTCGAGATAGAGAATGCCAGCGTCAAGGGTGAACTCTCTGCGCAGCGCGGCGAGCTCGTCGCCCGCGTCACGTGCGACGCATTCATCACGAGAAATCACAACACTGACCTCACTTCCCACAACACCGGGTACAAACGCTGCGAGAGCGTGGTATCAAGATACGCCATTCCCTCGCTGCCTCCCGCGCCCGGACGACGACCGACCTGGCGCCCGGCCACGAGCACGTGCTGGTGGCGCCACATCGCGAGGCGCTCATCGTGATCCATCAGCTGCTCGGCGACCGTGTGCAGCGCCGTCCTCGGCGCGTCGGAGTGCGACAGGTGCATCGCCCGCACCAGGTCGAGGAGATCGTCCTCGTTGGACGCACCGCTGGTGTGGCGAAGCGAACTCTCGAAGCCTGCCCACACCGAGGGGTACCCGGCCATCTCGCCCAGCCAGGCCCGCTGCTCGTCGTCGAAGAGCGCGAAACTCAACATGGCACTTCCGTTTCCGAGGGCCGCCTACGACCTCGTGAGTGGCTTGTAGCGAAGACGATGCGGCTGATCCGCGTCGGTGCCCAGCCGCTTGTGACGATCAGCCTCGTAGTCCGAGAAGTTCCCCTCGAACCAACGAACGACGGCGTCACCCTCAAACGCCAACACGTGGGTGGAGATCCGGTCGAGAAACCAGCGATCGTGACTGATCACGACGGCGCAACCTGGAAACGTGAGCAGTCCGTCTTCCAGAGCCCGCAACGTGTCGACGTCGAGGTCGTTGGTAGGTTCGTCGAGCAGCAGCACGTTGCCCCCGCTGCGTAGAACCTTGGCGAGCTGGACGCGGTTGCGTTCGCCACCCGACAGCTCGCCGACCTTCTTCTGCTGGTCACTTCCCTTGAAACCAAAACTGGCGACGTAGGCCCTCGCGTGGATCTCGCGACTGCCCACCACCATGTGCTCTTGACCCTCACTGATCTCGTCGAAGACCGTGGCGTTCGGAGCCAGTCCGTCACGCGACTGGTCAACGTACGCGAACGAAACGGTGCTGCCGATCTCGATCTCGCCGGCATCGGGCTTCTCCTGGCCAACCATCATCTTGAAGAGTGTGGTCTTGCCCGCGCCGTTCGGTCCGATAACGCCCACAATCCCGCCCGGCGGCAACAAGAAGGAAAGATCTTCGATGAGCAGACGGTCATCGAAGCCCTTCGTCAGGCCTTTCGCGATGACGACGACATCACCGAGCCGGGGGCCCGGCGGGATGGAGATCTCCAATTTGTCAGCCCGTCGCTCGGCCGCTTCGGACTCGGCGACCAGTTCGTTGAACGCGCTCAGGCGAGCCTTGCCCTTGCTCTGTCGGGCCCGCGGTGACATTCGAATCCACTCCAACTCGCGCTCGAGGGCGGCTTGGCGAACCTTGTCCGCCTTGTCCTCCGAAGCGAGGCGCGCCTGCTTCTGTTCCAGCCAAGAGGAGTAGTTGCCCTCCCACGGGATGCCGTGGCCGCGATCGAGTTCCAGGATCCATGAAGCCGCGTTGTCCAAGAAGTAGCGGTCGTGCGTGATCGCGACGACCGTTCCGCTGTAGTCCTGGAGCGTCCGTTCCAGCCACGCAACCGACTCTGCGTCCAAGTGGTTCGTGGGCTCATCGAGAAGCAGGAGGTCCGGCTTGGAGAGCAGGAGCCGACACAGCGCCACCCGACGACGCTCGCCGCCGGACAGCTTGGTGACGTCAGCATCAGGGGCCGGCAGGCGAAGCGCGTCCATGGCGATGTCGAGTGTTCGCTCGAGGTCCCAGGCATTGGCGGCGTCGATCTTGGTCTGCAGGTCGGACTGCTCCGCCAACAACGCATCAAAATCCGCGTTGGGGTCGGCCATGGCCGCACAGACATCGTTGAATCGCAACAACAGGTCACGCTGCTCGGCGACCCCATCGGCGACGTTGCCGACCACGTCCTTGGTGGGATCGAGTTGCGGCTCTTGCGAGAGGTAGCCGACGCTGAATCCAGGCGTCAGACGAGCTTCGCCGGTGAAACCGTCATCGAGACCCGCCATGATGCGCAGCAGCGAGGATTTCCCCGATCCGTTCGCGCCGATGACGCCGATTTTTGCGCCGGGATAGAACGAGAGGTTGATGCCCTTCAGGACCTCTCGGTCCGGCGGGTAGAAGCGACGGAGGTCGCGCATGGTGAAGATGAACTGGGCTGCCATCCATCAAGTGTGGCGCAAATCGCGAAGACGAGCGGGTGACCCACCGTGATCACTCGCGAAACATGACAACTACACTCGCTCCGTGTCTGCCAAAACGAAGAAGGCCCATCGTCACGCCGCGGACTGGATAATCCTCACGATTGCGTGCCTGGCGCAGTTCATGGTCGTGCTCGACGTTTCAATTGTGAACGTCGCCCTTCCTTCAATGCAGGGTGATCTTCACTTCACGATGTCGAGCGCCCAGTGGGTCGTCAACGCCTACGTGCTGACCTTCGCCGGGTTCCTGCTCCTCGGTGGTCGGGCCGCGGACATCTTCGGTCGACGGCGCGTCTATCTCACCGGGCTCCTTGTCTTCACGTTGGCCAGCATCGGGGCGGGCTTCGCGGCGACCGGCACGCAGATAATCGCCGTGCGAGCGCTTCAGGGACTTGGCGGGGCGATCCTCTCGCCGGCCACCTTGACCATCATCGTCACGACCTTCCACGGTGCACGACTGCCGAAGGCCATCGGCGCCTGGAGTGCGGTGGCTGGAGCCGGTGGCGCGGTCGGCGGGCTTCTCGGCGGCATTCTCACCGGCTGGGTGTCGTGGCGCTGGGTCTTCTTCATCAACGTGCCGATCGGC
>PKYK01000046.1 GCA_003133665.1 Acidimicrobiaceae bacterium
CAAGCAGATCAACAAGATGGTCAAAGAGATGGGTGTGAAGAACCTGAGCTCTTCGGTGCAGGGTGATCAGGTGCGGGTCACCGGCAAGCAGCGAGATGACCTGCAGGCCGCCATTGCCTTCTTCAAAGAGGCAAGTCTGTCAGTGCCGATACAGTTCACCAACTTCCGCGACTAGCGGATGCCCATCTCCTCGGCCGAGAGGTGCGCGTCCATCTCCTCGAGCGTGTGGTCGTGGAAGATGCGGTTGAAGACCATCATCTTCAAGATCCAGAACAGGCCGAAGCTGAAGAGGTTCGTGAACGAGACGAGTGCGGTGTTGAGGATGTGGGCCCAATGGTGCGAGTGCACTTCGGCCCTCGCCCACGACGCCCCGATCATCGAGACGCCGATGCCGAGGAACGACATCAGCCAGAACGGGACGATCTCAGTGCGGAAGTGGCTCCGCCCGCGCTTGCCCCAGGTCCAACTTCGATTGAGGTAGTAGGACGGCAAGGTCGCGATCAAGTTCCCCGTGACGGTCGCCCAGATCACGCCCGTGATGATGTGAAAGCCGTAGAGGATTGCGATGGAGGAGAACGAAACCGCCGTCGACACTCCCGAGACAGAAGTGAAGCGAATGATCTTGCGTCCCTGGTGGGTACGACTCCACGCGAGGAACCTGCGAATTAACTTCGACATATTCCTAAGCCTACTTCGCGGGACCCCCGAACCAGAGGGGTGAGTGTCACAATAGGAAGATGTCCGAAGCCCTAGAGTTCCTCGTCACCCTGCTCGACCTCGAAACCATTGAAATCAACGTCTACCGCGGCAAGCATCCCGAGGAAGAGCGCCAGCGCACCTTCGGGGGGCAGGTGGCCGCCCAGGCTCTCATGGCGGCGGGTCGAACGGTCGAGAAGGGTCGGGTGCACTCGCTGCACTCGTACTTCTTGCGACCGGGCGATCCGCGCATCCCCATTCTCTACGAAGTTGACCGAATCCGCGACGGCAAGAGTTTCACCACCCGGCGGGTCGTGGCCATTCAGCACGGCCGGGCGATCTACAACATGCAGGCCAGTTTCCACACCGACGAGGTCAGCCTCGAGCACCAGTTCCCGATGCCCGTGGTGCCCGGTCCCGATACCATCGCCCCACTGCTCGAACGCGTGAAGAGCGAGTGGGGCGATATCGACGAGTGGTTCAAGCGACAGCACCCCATCGACCAGCGATTCATCGGGGAGCTCCCGTGGAGTCCCGACCGCAGCAAGGAACCGCGTCAACAGATCTGGATCAAGGCCGACGGGACGCTCCCCGAGGACCCCCTCCTGCACGCCTGCGTCGTCACCTACGCGAGCGACATGAGTCTCTTTGACGCCATTCTGGCCCCGCACTCCGTGCGCTGGGACGACGGCAGCTTCATGGGTGCGAGTCTCGACCACTGCATGTGGTTCCACCGCGACCTGCGCGCCGACGAGTGGCTGCTCTACGACACCGACTCGCCCATCGCCCACGGCGGACGAGGGCTGGCCCGCGGATTCCTCTTCAACCAGACCGGGGAGCTCTGCGTTTCGATGGTCCAGGAGGGACTCATTCGCGTCACCAGTCCGGCGAAGAGCCAACCGGCCTCGTAGGATTCGTCGATGGACCTCGCGAGCGCCATCGAAGAGTACGCCCGGTCAACTCAGTCGTTGCTCGAGGCCGCTTCGCAGGTGACGACGGACCAACTCGACCGCCACGTTCCCGGCGGGTGGTCGGCGCGCCAGATTCTCCATCACGTGGCCGACAGCGAGACGCAGTCGTACATCCGCCTCCGGCGACTGCTCGCTGAACCCGCGGGTTCAGTCATTCAAGGCTACGACGAGGCCGCGTGGGCCGAGTGTGACGCGTTGGGTTACCGGGACCTGCCGATTGAGCACTCGCTTCAGGTGTTCGGGGCGGTTCGCACGGCTTCGCTCGACGTGCTGCGCCGACTCAGCCTCGACGACCTCGATCGCTACGGCGAACACTCAGAGGCGGGACGCTACACACTCGCCCAGTGGCTCGACATCTACACGCGTCACCCGCGCGAGCACACCCAGCAACTCAACGAGGCAGTGCGCGCCTGACCTACTTACGTTGTGCCATCGGCACGTAGTTTCGCTCGTCGGCACCGATGTAGAGCTGGCGCGGACGGGCGATCTTCATGTCCTGGGCCAGCAGCTCCTGGAAGTGCGCAAGCCAACCCGACGTGCGCGGAATCGCGAAGAGCACCGTGAACATCTCGGGCGGAAAGCCCATGGCCTGATAGATGAGCCCCGAGTAGAAGTCCACGTTCGGGTAGAGGCGGCGTGAGATGAAGTAATCGTCGCTGAGCGCGATCTCCTCGAGTTTCAACGCGATGTCGAGCAAGGGGTTCTTGCCCGTGACGGTAAAGACATCGTCCGCGGTCTTCTTGATGATCTTGGCGCGAGGGTCGTAGTTCTTGTAGACGCGGTGGCCAAAGCCCTCGAGTTTGGTCTTGCCGTGCTTGACCGTCTCGATGAAGGCCGGGACGTTGTCGATGCTGCCGATCTTGCCGAGCATCTTCAGGACCGCCTCGTTGGCCCCGCCGTGACGCGGCCCGTACAGGGCGGCGGTGGCGGCGGCGGTGGCGACGTAGGGGTCGCCGTGCGACGAACCGACGACCCGCATCGCGGTCGTGCCACAGTTCTGCTCGTGGTCAGCGTGCAGGATAAAGAGCACGTCGAGAGCCCGCGACAAGATGGGGTCCGGCTCGTAGCGAGGCTCGGCGACCTTCCACATCATCGA
>PKYK01000021.1 GCA_003133665.1 Acidimicrobiaceae bacterium
CGAAAGCCCGTTCTCCCCGTGCGAAGAGCCGCCAGAACCCGATAGGGGCGGAAACGGAGTAGCTGATGAGTGAGATTGTCATCCTGACCGTGGACGGCAAGGAGCGCGACTACCGCGTCCTGGTCGTCAACGGTGCCCCGCAACTGGTCGGCTACGGCGTGAACCTGTCGAACGCCGACCTCTCGGGTGCCGATCTCCAGGGACTGGATCTGTCGTTCGTGAATCTGCAGATGGCCAACCTCGCGTTCGCCAACCTGTCGGGTTGCAATCTGTCCTTCGCCGACTTGACCGGTGCGCAAGCGGTTGGCGCCGACCTACGAGGCGCAATTCTGCGCGGAGTGGTCACGCTCGATGCGAGCCTGATTGGCGCCGACCTGCGAGGGGCGACCTACGACAAGCGGACGGTTCGCGGTGCTTTTATCAGCGACGAGCTCACGCCGGAGTACCTGCACATGCTGGGCGTTCCTGCGTCGGTCGATCTGGCGGGTGCCGAGGATCCGCTGTCGTCGTCCGAACGGGCCGCCGAGTTGGAGGAGCAGATCGCCCTGCTCGAGGCGAAGGCCGTAGCCGCCGACGAGTGGAACGACCAGTTGGCGAGGCGCGAAGTCGATGCCCGCGGAGTGCCGGTCACGCTCGATCAGGACGGCGTCTTGACGGACGCTCCCTCGGCGTACGTCTCAACACCGCCCACCCAACCCAACCAATCCAACCAACCTCGAGGAGGTCGCATGCGCGACTATTCAGGACTGCTCGAAGGACTCAGCGCCGGCATCGCCGACCTCACGACGAGCGAGAAGTGGACGCAGTACCTCGACGTGCAGAGCAAGTTCTACCGCTACAGCCCCAACAACGTCATGTTGATCCTGATGCAGAATCCCTACGCCACCCGGGTGGCCGGCTACAACGCCTGGAAGGCACTGGACCACCAGGTCATGGCCAAGGAGTCGGCCCTGCGGATACTGGCGCCCATGAAGTACAAGAGGGACGACACGCCCGAGGGTGAGAAGGCCCGCGAAATCCGCGGCTTCAAGTTGGTGCCCGTGTTCGACATCAGCCAAACCGAGGGCCCGGACCTTCCCGACGTCGTGAGCAAGCTCGACGGACTCGCGCCCGAGGGCGTGTTCGTCAAGCTCACGGAGTTCGCGCAGGGTATTGGCTTTCGCGTCGAGCGGCCGCAGTCACTCGACAGCGGAGCGAACGGTGACACCACCCACTCGGAGGGCCGAATCCGGGTAGTCAGCAGCAACTCGGAGGCCCAACAGGCCAAGACGTTGGCCCACGAGATCGGACACGCACTCCTGCACGATCCAGGTGTTGAAGCGACGAAGGACCTGGAACGGGGGCTCAAGGAGCTCGAAGCCGAGTCCACGGCCTACGTCATCTGCACGGCACTCGGTATGGACACCAGCGACTACTCCTTTGGGTACGTGGCCGGCTGGGCCGGAGGTGCCCCCGAAGCCATACAGGGCATCAAGGCATCGACGGGGCGTATCCAGAAGGCCGCGACGGCGGTGTTGAAGACCTTCGAGGTGGAAGAGTCTGCATTCGAAGTTACGAACGACGTCAGCATTGAAATGGTCGCTGAGCGCTCGGTTGACGTGGACACAATTCTCGTCGTCGGCGAGCGTCGGACGGAAGATCTGGTCGAGCTCGAGCGCATCCAAGAGATTGCCGACGCGTCCGACGGACGTATCCAGGTGCTCTCGGTCGATCTTTCGGTATGCGACGCCCCAGCCAGTGCCTTCCAGCCACTCTCGGCGGCGGAACTCGAGGTGTTGGACTGCTCTGCCGATATGTGGCGCGAACTCGGCGTCTGAAAGGAGATTGAGATGGCTAGAGACGTATCACTTGTTGTGAGGTACGACCCAGACACGCGAACGTTCCAGATTGACCCGGACCAAACGGACGCGTACCTTCCCGACGGGCGAGTGTGGAACTACGAGACCGACCAGGCCGAGAGGAACTACGAACTCGTCAACGAGGCGTGGCGAGAGTTGAACGCGAAGTTCGCGGCACTTGCAGCTTCCACGCCGCAAAGTGTCCGAGAAGGACTCCTGCGCGCCCACGAAATTGACGGACGTCTCGTCGACCACGAAGTTGAAGTGGCGACCTCACCACGATTGCCAACGCCGGTGATAATCAACAACGTTGATCCGGTCTCACGCGAGACCCAGAGAATGGTGTTCGGTTTCAACGACGGACTGCCCACGATGGCCCTCTATGTAGGAGACAGTGAAGAGCCGATCCTGATAGATCGTGCAACGTTGCAAATGGCCCTCGAGAACGGCTGGCCCGAACTGCGCAACCCAGTCGCAACCGATCCGACCGTAGAACTGTTCATTACCTGTGCCCTAACGATGGTCGATCCCGACTGCAAGTTGGATATGGAACAGGTGCTGGACTTCAGCGACAGTGCTCGGCAGTACCTCGACGAGCATTCGGCCGTCGACATAGAGCACGATGGGCAACTGACCGACATGGCCCAGAGTTTCGTTCACGAATGGCAGGATGTGAATCCTCTTCCGATCGAATCCGCTTACTACCCGAACACTGACGCCGAGTTCGAAGTTCTCGATGCTGGCATTAACGCCAGCATTACCGCCGGCCAAGTGATTCAGTAGCGAAGGGAAATTGGCTATGGCAAACGACCGCTCGCTCAGCCGGGCAGCTTGTCTGAGAGCGCGTGTGGGGCAGTCTCGTGGATAGAAAGCCGCTTGCTCAGGAAGTATCGGCCATTCGCGAGCGTTCCAGTCGCGAATACGTCGATCGACCACTCTTAGACATCTCAGCGGCGGCTAGCCACCTCGGATGTTCCGAAAGGTTTATCCGGCGCCTTGTCCAAGAACGGCGTATTCCCTTCGTGAAACTTGCGGGAACCAGGGTGAGGTTCTTGGAGTTAGACCTTGACCAGTGGGTTGCCGGTCAGCGCGTCGAGGCACGACGATGAGGCGACAACGCGTTGCTCGTAAAAGTGTTTCGCAGATACCATCGGAGCGAAGTAGAGGAGTCACAGTTGCCATATACCATGGCAAGACCATGACAATAACCGCGCAGAAGACAGACCAAAGTTTTCGTGTCGCCGTTTACTGCCGTTCGAATACTGAGGGGCTAGGGGTCTGCTGCGACCGTAGAGGGCTCACCTCGATAGCCAGGGTCACGTTATGACAGGGCGAAGGCATTTCGGGTCGATCCGCAAGCGTCCGTCAGGTCGATGGCAGGCAACATATAGATACGACGGGCGGCTGCACTCATCGGGAACTTTTTCAGCGAAAGCTGACGCGCTTGCATACTTGTCAACAGTCGAGGCCGATCTTCGCCGCGGTGCTTGGATTGACCCCCGGGCCGGACAAGTTACTCTGAAAACGTACGCTAACGAGTGGTTATCGAGACGCCCGGATCTTTCAGTGCGAACCTCAGAGCTCTACCAGTATTTGCTTAGTAACCACATCTTTCCGACATTGGGACAAGTCACACTTGCTGGACTTGCACCATCGAAGATCAGGGGTTGGCACGCAGAACTAGCAATTAGACACACCAGCACTGCGTCCAAGGCTTACCGGCTCCTTTCAACTATCATGCGAACTGCCGTAGTTGATGGCTTCATCATTAATTCACCGTGCAAAGTCAATGGTGCCGGTACCGAACATGCAGCGGAGCGGCCGATGGCCACTGTCGCAGAGGTGGACGCGCTTACTACCGCCATGCCAGATCGTTTGCGACTGGTTGTACTGCTCGCAACGTGGTGCCAATTAAGACGAGGTGAAATTCTTGGTCTTAGAAGACGAGACGTAGATGTACTTCACTCCACGATTCGGATCGAGCAGAGTCGAACGTTCACCCGTGACGGAAGTTCTCTCACTAAGTCCCCCAAGACTGCGGCAGGTCGTAGGACTTTGACAGTTCCGGCAAATGTGACGGAACTGACAATCCAGCACTTAGAGCGATTCACGGCAGTCGATGCAGACGCGCTTCTCTTCACAACTGAAACTGGAACACCGTTGACAGCGAGCGTCCTTCAGCGATCGTGGTCTAAGGCCCGGCTCACTGTCGGACGCCCAGACCTCCATCTGCATGATCTACGACACACCGGCTTGACATTGGCTGCAGCGACGGGAGCGACCACAGCCGAACTCATGCACCGTGCAGGGCATTCTTCTGCCACTGCAGCGTTGCGTTACCAGCACGCCACGCAAGATCGAGACCGAGTACTCGCGGACGCCCTCGAGGCTCTTGTGAGGCCCGCCAAGGTTGCCAAATTGAAGCCTGCATCGCGTTAAGTCAACGCCGACTTCATCGCGTTGAGAGCGACCGCTTTCGACAATCGCAGATGAAGAGCAGCTTGACAAACATTAGGAGCATCAGAGAACGCATCCGTCCAAGTGCGACTGCCCCGCCTGGAGGAGACTGGAAGAAGGAGGAGCCGCGATGCCAAAACGAACTAATCCTTTCCAAGAGACAATCGCGCTGCTTCAACAGCATCTTGGCGGCGCATCAACAATTACCCAATCGGATTTGCTCGTAGATCGAGTAACGGGGGACAGCCGTGAAGTAGACGTCTGCATCAGAGGTGACATCGCTGGCCAACAAGTCTTGATTTCGATTGAGTGCAGGGACCACAAGCGTCCCCAAACGGTTAGCTGGATAGATGAAATGAAGTCAAAGCATGAGACCCTTCCGACGAACAGCCTCATTCTTGTTTCAAGTTCTGGATTCACAAGAGGTGCCATAGCGAAGGCGACGAAGTTCGGAATTACGACCGTCCATCCGAGTGAAATGACTGACGAATCTGCCACAAAGATGATCGAGAGTCTTAAAGCCCACGTATTCCGGACTAATCAATTGAGAGTGCTCGTTGTTAGGGTTACGGTCCAAACTTCGGACGGTCCAGTTGATGATCTGAGACCACTTGAAAAGGATACGGTGGCGTACTCTGTCACCGGAAAGCCCGCTGGTCTCGTGGCAACCTTTGTAAGCGCCACACTCAATATGGTTCAAATACCCGAACTTGAAGGAATGGACGTCGATGAAACCAGAGCGTTCAGAATTGTCACCGGGACCCCGCAAATGCGTGTTCAAGGGGCCCCCCTCGAAGACGTCTACCTCCAAGAGGAGTCAACGCCGCCCAGGCTTGTAAAAATTCTGAAGATGGTTATTGACGGCGAAGCAGACCGGACGACCTCTACATTTCCAATGACATTTGGTCAGTTCAACGGGATACCGTTCGGTTCGGGACGGGCAACCGTCGCGGGAAGACCGGCCATCATGGTCGTTACTCAGCAAGACGGTATCGAGCAGTTCTCTGTAAAGGTCATCGGCGAAAACTGATTGACTCTGTCGGCGATTCGTCATTTACATTCGTCTCAGTGGTCCGTCGAAGTACCTTCAAACCATGAGGCGAAAAGCGGTCTTGGTAATCGTTCTTGCGATCGTCGCTGTGGCCGCGTCTGCCATTTTGCTTGATCGCTATGCTTTCTCAAACGGAGCGTCAACTTCGACAACGGCCATACCATCCGCTGGACCGCCGCTCTTGATGTTGGCGTCTTGCAAAGTCGGGTCCTTCAATTTTCCAACGGAGGATGGCAACGGCCCAGATCTAAAGTACGCAGGCGAAAAGATCACCGTCAGTGACAACTGGTACGCCAAGACCACCGTTGCGGTCGCAAGTCTCGTCGCCGTCTTTTACGACAATGGGACAGAAGTCGGATCCGTACTGGCGAGCGCAAACGGGAATACTGAATCGACTTCGGGAGCGTCAGCCTACGTTAATGCTCTCAACCCCGCTCCCGTGTATCTGACCTTTAGTCAGTCGCAATCTTGGATTCTGCCCGCAGGATGGACGGGTAGCGCGACCAGTTGCGATGTTGTCAAACTGACTACATCCCCTCAAGTGCCACAGGACCAATTTGGCCAATTCACTTAGCGCTCGCCAGCGGGTGCACCCATTCTCGAATCCGCCAGTCGGAGTCGTTGGCGTCGGCCCGCCGACGTTATCGTTTAAATAACCTCAGACCACAAGCTCACCTGACGAATCTTTTAAGTACGACTTTGAGACCCATACGCTTTCTTCGCTCTACGGGCCTTAAGCGCTCCACCTTCGTATCGACCATATCGACAGGCTCAGCAGAACTCCAGTCGCCGCAACATAGAGGCCGGCCTCTCGCCATTGAAGTGTCCAGTAGTGGCTCTCTGGCTGATAATAAGTTACGAGTTGCAAACCATGGGCTCGCATGCACGCCGGAATCCCCTTGCAATAATTGAAGGTTGCACTCACTGTTCGTGCGTGCGTTCCCACGTGAAAACCAGGTACTCGCCGCAGACCACTCCCGACGGGCCAAAGCTGTGATCTCAACCCGACGGGCACGTTTGTGACGCCATAGGGATACGTTGGCACGACAACCTTCGGCGCAAGCGACGGCAAGACAAACTGCATGACCCCCATTACGACGAGAACGGTAACGACACTCATCGCGTACGGCGAGAAGAATCGCCGAACCGTAATCCCGATGAACACGCCCAAGGTCAATAACATGAGCGCGAGGGCGATCGGAGCCACGCCGGAGATAAGCATCTGCGCCGGTTGTATGAGTCCGCCGCCGGATGAGATTGAGGTGACGATATGAGTCGCCCACCACTGCACGATCAGTGCGAAGAAAGACATGACAACGACCGTTGGAATGGCCAAGGTCAGCCACGTTCTGACGAGCCACCTAGTACGAGTGATGCCTTGAGACCACGCGAGGCGATTGGTCTTGTGCTCGAACTCGGACGCGACCAACGGCGTGCCGAGGACAAGTCCTATGAAGAATGGCAGCAGGGCTATCGACGTCTCAACGAGGGAACCACGGCTCTCGGCTAAGGACGCGGCGTTGCAGTGGCGTCCCTGGTTGATGTCAATGTGAAGTCGACCGCAGATGACTGCGGCGTTCTGGAATGCGTGTTGCGTCAAGACCATGAACACGATCAGTGCGACCACGTACAGACTCAGTGAAATAATCCGAACTCGATAGCGTCGCCAAGTAATCCAGGTCATGAAAGTTCTCCTTCATTTAGGTCCGACATCTCCACCGAAGGAACAAACTGCTCGGCACTCGGCTTGGCGAGATAGGCGAGGACAATCTCCTGCAGGTCCGGCGACATAATCTGCCAATCGGGCCCTAGAGTCCCGGGATCACCTTGCACCAGCAACGTGGCCTGGCGTCCGGCGAACTTCGACGAGATGACGTTGACCGAGTCGAACGATTGGGACTCGTGAGGACCAACCAACACGTGATGATCCGCGAGCAAGTATTCGGTCGGTGCCGAAACCTGAACCCGCGACTTTGAAAGAATGATGAGGTAGTCACAGATTGGTTCCAATTCGCTGACGATGTGTGATGAGAGCAGCACCGTGGTGCCCTTGTCTGCCACCGAATCAAGCAGCATTTGCGTGACGCCCTGTCGCGCCAAGGGATCGAGACTCGCCATTGGTTCGTCGAGCAACAAGAGATCGGACGACTTTCCCATGCACACGGCCAAGGCAACCTGCGCTTGCTGTCCGGTTGAAAGCAGACTGATTTTCCAGTCCAAGGGAATCTCCAGATTGACGAGCCATTGTGTGGCGCTCGCCATGTCCCACGAGGCATTAAGCCTTTCACTCCACTCCAACATCTCTTGGACGCGTAGATGCTTATAGATCGGACGGAGCTGGTCAAGGTAGCCAACCCGAGCAAGAAACGCCGCCGAGTTGGGATTGACACGTTCACCAAAGACACTCACGGTACCCTCGGAAGGTTTTGACATACCGGCGGCCAGTCGAATCAGAGTTGACTTGCCAGCGCCATTAGGGCCGACCAAACCCGCAATCGATCCTTCCGGTACTTTGAGGGAGCAGTTGCGCAGCCCCCAATTGATTAAGTATCGGCGACCAAGACCGACCGTTTCGAGGGCGACCGTCATAACTATTCCTCTTCCTTCATTGACTGCATTGCTTCGGCGATTAGCGCTTCAATCGCTTCGATTTCGAGTCCCGCGTCTCGCGCTCTCTTGATCCAAAGTTCAAGTTGGCTGAGCAGTTTGGGTTGTTGTTTGGAGACCTCAGAAAGGGACTGTCGAATGAACGTGCCGCTTCCCGTACGGCCCTCGGTCAGCCCTTGGAGTTCTAACTCCCGGTAGGCACGATGCACGGTGTTGGGGTTGATCGTGATTTGTCGGACAACTTCGCGAACCGTCGGTAACTGGTCGCCGGGTCGCAGGATCCCTAGGTGAATCGCGTGGCGGACTTGGTCCATGATTTGGCGGTAAGCGGGAACGCCGGTGTGGCGATCCAGGCGAAATTCAATCATTGGCTCCGGGGACATGTTGCCAATGTACTAGTAAATTAGTACAAAGTCAATAACAGGGAGAACTCTCTCAAGTGTTCACTCCAAAAACTCTTGAAGTGATTTGGCATGACTTTCCTGAGGAGAGTTCACGTCGGCATGTGGCGTCGGGCCACCGACGGCAGACAACAAAGTGACTTTGATCGTCAATATTTCATGTGAAAGACTCTCGCCATGGAGCATCGTCGGCTAAACCGTGCACAGCGAGTCGTGACAGTCGTCGCCCTTGGTTTCGCTCTCTACTTTCTTGGCGCCTGGGTAACTTCACTTGGTTTACATCTACCTTACGGTTCAGCAACGTATACCAACGTGAGCACCCCTAATATTGTTGGTGGCCTGCACCCCTGGGTCCGGTTCACTATCTGGATGCTGCTAATTGCGACTTGGGTTGGCGTGTCGATCCCATTGCTTAGGGACCGCTCTATGCAGCAACAAGGCAGTGTGTCTTCTTAGCAAGTCCGGACTGCGGCCGAAACGCTGTACACCAGTGTCTATCTCACTATTCCTAGAAAACCGGAAGACGAATTAGTCCAAGGTGCCTGTTGATTTGCAAGGTGGGCGGTTGAAGTGCTGACCAGCCGGAGAGGTAGCAGGACGGCCTCGGGAACCGATAACCCCTAACTGGACATAGACAGGTATGAGTATGTCTGACGATCCGACCGACCTTGAGCTGTGGCAACGAGCCGCCGCGCACGATGGCGCGGCGTTCGGTCAGTTGTTCGAGCGTCACTCCCGGGCCGTCTACAACCATTGCTTCCGACGGACGGCCTCTTGGTCGTCTGCGGAGGACCTGACGAGCATCGTGTGGGCCGAAGCGTGGCGCCGTCGTAAGGACGTACGACTCCACGGCGAATCGATCCTGCCGTGGCTCCTCGCCGTGGCTAACAACTGCCTGCGGAACTTCCAGAGGTCACAGCGTCGTTACAAGAACTTCTTAGCCAAGCTGCCGCCCGCCACGATCAACGACTTCGCGGAAGAGACCGTTTCACGCTTGGACGATCAACGACGAATGGCCGAAGTGTTGTCGGCTCTGACGGGTCTACGCATCGAAGATCAGGAGGTCATTTCTCTTTGCGACTGGGCCGGATTGAGTTACGCCGAGGCGGCCACGGCCCTGGGCGTGCCAATCGGCACGGTGCGATCTCGTCGATCGCGAGCGCACGATCGCCTTCGTACAACACTCTCTACCTCAACCGGCCACACCACCTCGTTCGCCGTACCGTCAATCCCCACCACCCTTACTCATAAGGAGATCCGTAATGAACATCTTTGATCAGCTACCGGAGCTCCGTCCGATGCGCACCGCCCATCGAGTCGCCCTGCGTCGTGAGATGGAGATGATGGTCTGCATAACTCCGCGCCGGTGGCGTCGATCGAGCGTCGCCTTCGTGCTGACCCTGGTGACGGCGGCCGGTGGGGTGGGTGTTGCCGCTGCGGCGGTGTACGTCCACTACGAGAAGGTGAACAACCTCAACACCGCGCACTGTTACAGCCTCCCGCAACTCGGCGACAACGGCACCACAATCGCGGTGCTGAACGTGGCTACTGGAGCCTCGCAAGTAATCGACGCTCTCGGCACTTGTGGGATGCTCTGGCGCGACGGCTTCTTGTCACCCGGAGTCTCGACCATCGTCCATCTGACTCCAACAACGACGGTGCACCCGGTGCCAAACTTGGTGGTGTGTACGATGCCTGACGGAACTGCCGGAGTGTTCCCCGGTACTGCCTCGACGTGTTCCAATCTGGGTCTGGCGGAACCCAAACCCATTACCACCGCCCCCTGATGCATCAATTCGCCAAGAGCAATTGAGTGGCCTTAACCGTGTCTACTGAACGGGGTCAAGGCCAATGACGTCGGGCCGTCACTGGCTCTGCGAAAGGAGTCTTCGATCGTGGAAGCGGCTCGATCCTACAGGCGCGGTGAACGGTAATGGTATGCCACCATGGGGCGTGGTCATACTCCGCCGAATTCTTCTCGCTACCGCCCTGATTGGGGTTAGCGTCATTGCCGCGACGCCGTCGATCGCCGCGACCAGCGGCCATTCGGTTCCGTGGGCATCTCTTGGAGTTGTCCGGCCCCTGCTCATCCAGCCCTCCGGATGGGGAAGTCCAATCGCCGCCCAGCCCCGGAGCACGACCTTTGGGTGGTGCGCCCCGAAAGGCGTTGAGATCTCCTCGAGCGGGGGCCAGTCAACTCTCATCTCGGACAGTTCCGTAGGACAGATGCTTAAGAACTTCCACCTGGCACTGCCCAGTTCGCCCGGGAGTTCGAGGGAAGTCGCAACGTGCGAAGACGTCGCACTGGATCCGAGCCATCCGAAGACCGTCTACGCCGGGTTCCAAGCCAGTCAGGGTGGACTGATTCCACCTTCCTACGAAGTTGCACTTGTGACATCGAATATGGGCAGGAGCTGGCAGTTCGTGCCTCCTCCGCACGGTGACTCGCTGATGGACTTTGCCGGATTCGTCGAGCGTCCGAGCGGCGTCGAGATGCTCTACTCGTCCAACTACTTCTTTCCGCTGAAATCGGGACAGTCGGCCACCTTCGTCGCAGCGACGTCGTCAACGGGCGGGCGTTCGTGGACAGACGTGCGCCTGGGCTGTCCGGCCGGTGCGCCCTGTGTGATCTTTGGCCCAGAGGCTCCCCAGGGAGCGTGTGGGATGTCGGAGTGGCAGCAGTCTGTACTCGTCGGTGCCACCTATGAGTACAGGGCGACAACGCGGTGGCGCGCGGCCGGTGCTGTCACATCAGTGAGTCAATGCGGTAGCCAGCAACTCGTCGCCACGGCTTCAGGCGACGAATTCCTTGTCGATCACAGTAGGCCAAATGCCCTCCTCTATACCCATGACGGAATCCACTGGACCGCGGTGTCACTCCCGAAGATCGACGGAGCGCCGGTCGGAGGGAGATCCGTCTCGTTCGGGCAGATGATGACGCTCGTAGCGAACGGCGCCCTCATTGCGGTCGCTGGCTCTCCACTCGAGACAGCCGAGCGCCTTGAGATGCTGAAGCCGGGATCGACCGCGTGGTGCATCACAAGTGCAGTACTGCCAGCGGCGACGAGGCAAGACCCCGTTGCCGCCATTCAGTCAAGTGAGTCGGCGTTGGTGGTGGCGTTCCTTACGCCAATTCCGACGGGCGGCGGGGCTAAGGCAATGGCTTTAGCCTTTCCACTCTCAAGGTTGCGGTGTCGAACTTGATTCCGACAGTACGTCTCACAAAACGCTTCGCTTTCTCCGCGGATTCCAACCTGAATCCGAGAGCGACCCGGGTTGAATGAGCATCCAGTCTGAGATTGCGACCATCATTCCACCGTCACGTAGTCACGCGTCCAGTTTCAGCCTCCAGTGCAGGGTTGCACTCTTGTGGTGTCGGGCCACTGATGTGAACCCGTACCCAAGACCGCGACCCATCAGAACCATGTTTGTCGAAGGTGCGAACACTATTATTGGCACGCCTCAAATGTCTTAACTACTGATTGAGCGGAGTCGAACGGGAGAGTCGCAATGACTGCGGCGGGAGGTCGACGATTGCACCAAAGTTGTTGCATTCGACTTGTTCTTGTGCCCGTGATCGAGAGTACGGCATCATGAGTAGATATTTCGGGCGCTTCGTGGGCGCTTCGTGGGCGCTAACGGGCGCGTAACACGGGACAATGTCGGTACGCAGTGGACACTGCTGGTCAAGTAAAAGCCCATGTAATCATTGGGTTCTACAGCAAAATCCTTGGAGCGGGCGACGGGAATCGAACCCGCGTTCTCAGCTTGGGAAGCTGATGTTCTGCCGCTGAACTACGCCCGCACAGTCCTCTAGCGTACCGTTCGTCCAAAACCCCAGTCGTCGGTCGTCTTTCGAGCGCCGAAGTTCGATCGGAGGGTTACTTGGGAGTATCGTTGCCAAGGTTATGGTGCTCTCCGATCGTTCCATCAAAGAGGCTCTCGAACAGGGCCGAATCATCATCGATCCGCTCGGGGAGGACTGCATCCAGCCGTCCTCGGTGGACCTGCACATTGACCAACTCTTTCGGGTGTTTCGCAATCATTCCCAACGCGTGATTGACGTCCGCGAGGCCCAGGAAGACCTGACCGAACTCATCGACGTTGGCCCTTCAGAACCGATGATCCTCCACCCCGGAGAGTTCCTCCTCGGGTCAACCGTTGAACGCGTTGCCTTGCCCGACGACCTCGTCGCGCGGCTCGAGGGCAAGAGTTCGCTCGGTCGACTGGGTCTCTTGATACATTCCACCGCCGGTTTTGTTGACGCGGGTTGGGACGGCCATCTGACGTTGGAGTTGTCGAACGTTGCGAATCTGCCGATCACTCTTTACCCGGGGATGAAGATCGGGCAGATCAGTTTCTTTGAGATGACGACTCCCGCCGATCGCCCGTATGGCGCGTCGGGCTTAGGTTCGAAGTACCGCGGACAGCGCGGTCCAACGCCGAGTCGTTACTCGGAGAACTTCAAGAAGAAATAGTCGCGGCGCGACGCGTGGAACTTCAACGTGGGAGAGAGCGGTGCTAGCTCGAATCATCATTGGTCTGGCGATCACGGTCATTTGCTTTGCGGTCGCCGGACGACGGTTCTACTGGCTGTCCAAACTGGTGCGAAGCGGCCAGGCGGCCCCTCGTCGCTGGCAGGGAGTCCGCAAGGTCAGCGAAATCGAAGCGGTTGAGGTCATAGGCCAGAGCAAGCTCTTGCGCTGGACCGTGCCGGGTGTCGCCCACTTCTTCACGATGTGGGGCTTCACGGTGTTGCTCACCACGATTCTCGAGGCGTACGGCGCGCTGTTCCAACGCGACTTCCACATCCCGCTGATTGGCCGGAGCAACTGGTTGGCATTCGTCGAGGACTTCTTCGCCACTGCGGTGCTCGTCTCGCTCGTCGTGTTCACCATCATCCGTATCAGGAATGCGCCTTCGCGCAAGGACCGCTCCAGTCGCTTCTACGGGAGCCACCTGGGCGCGGCCTGGATGGTGCTCTTCATGATCTCGCTGGTGATCATCACCTTGCTGGTCTATCGTGCCGCGCAGATCAACACCGGTCATTTCCCTTTCTCGCGACCGTTCACCGGTTGGTTCGCCTCTCGGCCACCACTACCGGCCGCCTCGTCGTGGGCCTTTGCCAGCAAGATCGTCGCCAGTTGGTTGCACCCGTTGGGCGTCGGCGCGAACAGCGTGCTCGAGGCCGTGTTCCTGCTCGCCAACGTCGCCGTCATCGCCGGTTTCCTGGTCTTCGTCTCCTACTCGAAGCACCTCCACATCTTCCTGGCACCCGTCAACATCGCCTTCTCGCGCCGGCCGCGCGCCCTCGGCGGACTCGACAAGACCCCCGACATGGACATGGAGCACGTCACCGAGGACACCGTCTTCGGCGTCGGGAAGATGGAGGACTTCACCTGGAAGCAGATGTTGGACTTCTCCACCTGCACCGAGTGTGGACGCTGCCAGTCGGTCTGCCCGGCGTGGACCACTGGCAAGCCGCTCAGTCCGAAACTGCTCATCATGGGGCTTCGCGACAACATGTTCGCCTCGGCCGATCGCCTCTTGTCGGGCGAGGGCGGCGGCGACGTGGCGACGCTGGTGCCCACCACGATCGACCCCGACGTGCTCTGGTCGTGCACGACGTGCGGGAGCTGCGTGGAGCAGTGTCCGGTCGACATCGAGCACGTCGACGCCATCATCGACATGCGCCGCTACGAAGTCCTGATGGAGTCGCGCTTCCCGCCCGAGACCAGTCTGCTGCTGCGCAATCTGGAGAACCAGGGTGACCCGTGGGGCCTCGGCTCGTCCAAGCGCACCGAGTGGCTGGCGGCGCTCGATTTCGAAGTGCCGATCATCGATGGACCGATTCCGGACGGCATCGAGTACCTCTACTGGGTCGGTTGCGCCGGGTCACTCGACGAACGCGGCCGCAAACAGGTCGAGTCAACGGCGAGAATGCTCCATCGAGCGGGCGTGACGTTCGGGATCCTGGGACCGCGCGAATCGTGCACCGGTGATCCGGCGCGGCGAATGGGCAACGAGTACCTGTTCCAGGAGATGGCCAAGGCCAACATCGCCACGTTGAACGAAGTGGGGGCGAAGAAGATCGTGGCGAGCTGCCCCCACTGCTTCAACACGATGAAGAACGAATACCCGGATCTTGGGGGCAACTACGAGATGATCCACCACGCCCAACTGTTGAGCCACCTGGTCGCCAATGGTCGCTTGGTGCCCGGCGTCGCCTACAACGGCACCGTGACCTACCACGACCCGTGCTACCTCGGTCGCCACAACCGGGTCTTTGACGAGCCGCGCAGCGTGCTCGACGCCATCCCGGGCGTCACCCAGGTCGAAATGGGGCGTTGTCGCGAGAAGGGCTTCTGCTGCGGTGCCGGTGGGGCACGCATGTGGATGGAGGAGAACATCGGCAAGCGCGTCAACATGGATCGCACCGAAGAGGCCCTCGGAACCGGTGCCGACATCGTTTCGACGGCCTGCCCGTTCTGCATGATCATGCTCGACGATGCCGTGAAGGCCAACGGCAGGGGTGACGACGTGTCGGTGATGGACATCTCCCAGGTGGTTGAGAGGTCGCTCATGGCCCCGGCCGGATCAGCGCCTTCGCCGACGTCTTGAACTTTTCGTAGTTCATACGCCCGAAACACGTCGCTAACGAAACGGAAATCCTCAGTTGGCACACTGGTGCCAGCAAACTGAGGTCAGCGTCGCCCTCTCCTAGAAATCAAAGGAGTGGAAGTGTTCTACGCAGCGGCGAACCTCCCCTATCCCAGTTGGTTGAACCCAGCTGACAACACGTGGCAGCTCGTGTCGGCCACCCTGGTGGGGCTCATGAGTCTGCCCGGACTGGCCGTGCTCTACGGCGGCCTGGTGCGCAAGAAGTGGATCGTGAACACCATGTTGATGGTCTTCTCGGGCTTCTCACTGACCCTCGTGGTGTGGATGCTCTGGGGCTACAACATGGCCTTCGGCCCTCTGTCGCACTTCGGCCCGACGGGATCGTTCTGGAGCGGCTTCGTTGGTCACTTCACACCACTATCGACGTCGGGTGCTGAGCAAGGTCAGGCGGTGTCGGGAGCGAATACTCTGATTCCCTTCCACTTCCCGACCGCGACCCTCGCCTACTTCCAATTCGTCTTCGCGGCGATCACCCCGCTGCTCTTCCTCGGAGGCCTCGTGGGCCGGCTGAAGTTCAAGGCCTGGCTCTTGATCGTGCCGCTGTGGATCACCATGATCTACTGCGTCAACGCCGCGCTGCTGTGGGGCGGCGGCTTCTTCGCCCAGAAGGGCGCGGTCGACTACTCAGGTGGTTACGTGATCCACCTCAGCGCCGGGGTGGCCGCCTTCGTCGGTGCCGCCATCGTCGGACCACGACGCTGGCAGGACCGTGAGAACGCCTTCCCGAGCAACCTGATGATGGTGGCGGTCGGAGCGGGAATCCTCTGGCTCGGCTGGAACGGCTTCAACGGGGGCGACCCGTTCTACGCCGGTGCCGACGCCGCGAGCGCCGTGCTCAACACCAACGTGGCGACCGCCGTCGGCGTGCTCACCTGGCTGATGATGGACATGTTCTTCTCGCGTCAGAAGAAGCCGACGTTCCTCGGCGCGATCAACGGAATGCTCTGCGGTCTGGTCGCCATCACGCCAAGCGCAGGCTGGGTCAACGGCACCGGCGCCATCTGTGTCGGTCTGATCTCGGCCTCGATTGTCTGGGTCGCCTGGAACTTCCTCTCGCGGGTTCGCCCCTTCAACAAGGTGGACGACGCGATGGGCGTGGTCTACACCCACGGCGTGGCCGGACTGGTCGGAGGTCTCCTCGTTGGAGTATTGGCCGATCCCAGCATGACGCAGTACGGTGTAGCCGGTACGCACTACAAGGGCGCCGGCGGATTCTCGGTCGGTGGCTGGTTCTTCACCCACTCGTTCCATCAGCTGTGGGAGCAGTTCCTCGCGGCGCTGTGGATCATCGGCTACACCGCGGTGGGCACCACCGTGGTCTTCTATATCGTGAAGTTCGTGTTAGGTGGTCTCCGTGAGTCCGATGAAGTTCTGGCCATCGGTGACATCGCAATTCACGAAGAAGAGGCCTTCCCGGAGCCGACATTTGGTGAGCCCGTGATGACCCCGAGTCACTCGCACAGCGACAACATCTAAGGAGTAGATGATGAAATTAGTTACTGCAGTCGTGAAGCCGTTCAAGCTCGACGAGGTCAAGGTCGCCGTCCAGGCGGTCGGAGTGACGGGAATGACCGTGAGTCAGGTCCGGGGCTTCGGTCGCCAGGGCGGCCACATCGAGATCTACCGCGGTCGAGAGTACGAGTTCGATTTCGTCGACAAGATCCGCATCGAGATCGCGTGCACCGACGAGCAGGTCGAAGCGGTGATCGACGCGATCGTGAACGCCGCACGAACCGACACCGTCGGTGACGGCAAGGTGTGGGTCACCGACATCGAGCGAGTGGTGCGTGTGCGCACCAACGAACGCGGTCCCGAAGCGCTGTAACTCAGCCGGCCTGGCGGGCGACGGCTTCGGCCGCCGCCGCCGCGGCCGCGGGGTCGCCGAGGTACTTGGCCTCGAGCACGTTGAGCTCGTTGTCGAGTTTGATGCGGTAGGGGATGCCGGTGGGGATCTCCAGAGCCGTGATCTCGTCCTCGGCGATGTTCTGCAGGACCATGCGCAGGGCGCGCAGCGAGTTCCCGTGCGCGACGACGATGACCGCGCCACCGCGCACCGCCTCCTTGCGCAGATCCTCGACGATGACCTCGCTGAAGTACGGCGTGACCCTGGCGACGACGTCCTTCAGACATTCGGTCGCCGGGATGAACTCCGCGGGCACGTCACGGTAACGCGGATCGGTCAGGCTGCTGCGCGGATCGCCGTCGGGCAGGGGCGGGGGTGGCACGTCGTAGGAGCGGCGCCAGAGCCTCACCTGCTCTGACCCGAACTGCTCGGCCGTCTCCTTCTTGTTCTTGCCCGTGAGGTCGCCGTAGTGGCGTTCGTTGAGCCTCCAGCTGCGCCGAACCGGAAGCCACGAACGTCCCGTGGCGTGCAGGGCGATTTCGGCGGTGCGAATGGCCCGGGTCAGCACTGACGTGTGCAGCACCCGCAGGTCGAGGTCGGCCTCCGCCGCCAGTAGCGCGCCGGCCGACTGGGCCTCGCCCTCGCCCTGGGGGGTGAGATCCACGTCCTGCCAGCCCGTGAAGAGGTTGAGTTCGTTCCATTCGGAGCGCCCGTGGCGCACGAGTATCAGATCAGGCACCTGCCCAGCGTACCCAAGAGCCACTCCGGCGACCATATCGGGGTTCATCAGGGGCTCCAAATGATGCCTGTTCCTTAAGCTCTACCAGCATTGTCAGGTTTAGTATACGTTTTCTTGACAAGCAAGGACTCAACTCTGTATAATCAGTTCCACGAGTCTCGCGTCCGTGGATGGTCCACCGAGGTGAGGGCAGAGTCAAGGAGCATTTCATGGCAAAGGCAGTCGGAATCGACCTGGGGACCACTAACTCCGTGGTCAGTGTTCTAGAGGCGGGCGAGCCCGTCGTTATCCCTAACGCCGAGGGTGGTCGCACGACCCCGTCGGTAGTCGGTTTTTCCAAGACCGGTGAGGTGTTGGTCGGTGAGGTCGCGAAGCGTCAGGCCATCACGAACCCCGACCGGACCATTCGATCGGTCAAGCGCCACATGGGCGAGAACTGGTCGGTCGACATCGACGGCACCAAGTACAACGCCCAGGAGATCTCGGCGCGCATCTTGCAGAAACTGAAGCGCGACGCGGAGGCCTACCTCGGTGACACCGTCACCCAGGCGGTAATCACCGTGCCGGCGTACTTCAATGACGCCCAGCGCACCGCGACGAAGGAAGCGGGTCAGATCGCCGGTCTCGAAGTGCTGCGCATCGTGAACGAGCCGACCGCGGCTGCCCTGGCCTACGGCCTCGACAAGGGCGCCCAGGAGCAGACCGTGCTGGTCTTCGACCTCGGTGGCGGAACGTTCGACGTGTCGGTTCTCGAGATCGCCGACGGCGTGTTCGAAGTGAAGTCAACCCACGGCGACACCCACCTCGGTGGTGACGACTGGGACGATGCCATCATGCACTGGCTCGTCAAGACGTTCAAGGACACCGAAGGTGTTGATCTGTCGACCGACAAGATGGCCGTGCAGCGACTGAAGGAGGCCTCGGAGAAGGCCAAGATCGAGCTCTCCTCGGTGCAAGAGACGCAGATCAATCTGCCCTTCATCACCGCGACCGCTGACGGCCCGAAGCACCTGGACCTCAAGTTGACGCGCGCGAAGTTCAACGAACTGACCGTCGACCTGGTCGAGCGCTGCCGCAAGCCGTTTGACCAGGCCATCAAGGACGCCGGACTGACGATCGACAAGATCGACCACGTCATCATGGTCGGAGGGTCAACGCGTATCCCCGCCGTCCAGGAACTGGTCAACAAGGTCACCGGCAAAGAGCCCAACAAGAGCGTGAACCCGGACGAGGTGGTCGCCGTGGGTGCCGCCGTGCAGGCCGGTGTCTTGAAGGGCGACGTCAAGGACATCTTGCTGCTCGACGTCACGCCGCTGTCGCTCGGCATCGAGACCAAGGGTGGCGTCATGACCAAGATCATCGAGCGCAACACCACGATCCCCACCAAGAAGTCGCAGATCTTCACGACGGCGGATGAGAATCAGCCGTCGGTTGAGGTCCACGTACTCCAGGGTGAGCGCGAAATGGCGTCCTACAACCAAACGCTGGGCAAGTTCCAGTTGGTCGGTATTCCCCCGGCGCCGCGTGGCGTGCCCCAGATCGAGGTGACCTTCGACATCGACGCGAACGGCATCGTGCACGTCTCGGCGAAGGACACCGCGACCGGTGCCACGCAGTCCATGACCATCACCGGTGGCTCGTCGCTTTCGAAGGAAGAGATCGACCGAATGGTCCGTGACGCCGAGGCGCACGCCGAGGACGACCGCAAGCGTCGCGACGAGGCAGAGGTGCGCAACAACGCCGACGGGCTGGTGTACCAGACCGAGAAGTTGCTGAAGGACCAGGCCGAGTCGTTCCAGGGCACTGAACGCGACGACGTGGAAGGCGCTCTGAACGTCCTGAAGGAGGCCCTGAACGGGACCGACATCGAGGCGATCAAGAACGCGACCGAGAAGCTGCTCACCACGAGTCAGGGATTCAGCCAGCGCCTCTACGCGGAAGCGGCCAAGTCCAACGCGGGCGAGCCGTCGGTGCCGGCCGGCAACGACGACGACATCGTCGACGCCGAGATCGTCGACTAGCCGTGAGTGACGACGTTGTTGAAAATGACGCCGTGACGGCATCCGAGGATGCCGTCACGGAACGCTCCGAGGCCGAACAGCAGCGTGACGACTACCTCGACTCGCTGCAACGTCTGCAGGCGGACTTCGAGAACTACCGCAAGCGCGTGGCGCGGACGTCTGAGGACGCAGTCGTGCGAGCGACCGGTGACCTGGTCGCGAGGATGCTGCCGGTGCTCGATGCCTTTGACCTGGCGCTGGCGCACTTCGCCGAGACGACGTCCGAGGAGGCCATGGCGCTGTCGCAGGCTCGCGGCCTCTTGCTGGACACGTTGGCGAAGGAAGGTCTCGAGCGGATCGATGCCGTGGGCGTGGGATTCGATCCCCAGGTGCACGATGCCGTGGCCCACGTCGAGGGTGACGGGGAACAACTGATCGATGAGGTGCTGCGCGCGGGCTACCGCTGGAAGGGTGTCGTGCTGCGCCCAGCAATGGTGAGAGTGAAGGGCTAGAGATGGCCGAACGTGAGTGGTTCGAAAAGGACTACTACAAGGTTCTGGGTCTGTCGCCGAGCGCGACGGACAAGGAAATCACTCGCGCCTATCGCAAGTTGGCGAAGGAACTGCACCCCGATACCAATCCCGGATCCGAAGAGAAATTCAAGGAAGTGTCGGGGGCTTACGACGTCCTCGGCGACGCCGAGAAACGCAAGGAGTACGACGAGGTCCGTCGACTGGGACCCGCCGCGGCCGGCTTTGGTCGTCCCGGGGCCGGGGCGGGTGGCTTCAACTTCGGCGCCGGCGACTTCGGGGACCTGGGTGACATCTTCGGCGGACTCTTCGGCGGCGCGCGGCGCCAACGCGCCCAGCGCGGGGCGGACCTGGAGACCGCGCTCCACCTGGGATTCCGTGACGCCGTCGTCGGCGTCACGACGACCGTGACGCTGCCGAGCAACGACGCCTGTCATACGTGCGGCGGACGTGGTGCGGCTCCGGGCAGCGGCTTTGCCACCTGTGAGCGGTGCCAGGGACGTGGCGTCTTAAACGACGACCAGGGCCCGTTCGCGATGTCGAGTGTCTGTCCGGCCTGCCAAGGACGCGGCGGACGGATTGTGACGCCCTGTCCGACCTGTCAGGGCACCGGTCGCGAACCGTCGTCTCGTCGGGTCAACGTTCGAATCCCCGCCGGAGTCGTCGACGGTCAACGCATTCGGCTGAAGGGCAAGGGGAACCCGGGCAGCCAGGGCGGACCCGCCGGTGACCTCTTTGTGGACGTCCACGTCGCCGCAGATCCTCGTTTCGCCCGCCGAGGTCGTGACGTCACCACGGGCGTCGACGTCCCCGTCACGTCGGCGATGCTGGGTGCGACGGTTGTCGTGCCCA
Organism: Acidimicrobiaceae bacterium; assembly: GCA_003133665.1. Taxonomy (GTDB): domain Bacteria; phylum Actinomycetota; class Acidimicrobiia; order Acidimicrobiales; family RAAP-2; genus RAAP-2. Next base: position 21,000 of record PKYK01000021.1, read on the forward strand.
CTCTCGACGAGCCCGTCACCTTGAAGGTGCCGGCCGGTACCCAGGGAGGCACCACGATGCGCGTTCGAGGACGCGGGGTGCCCGCCGGGGGCAAGCACGCCGCCGGCGATCTGCTGGTGACCATCAACGTGAGCGTCCCCAAGAAACTGAACAGGGAACAGCGGAGTCTGGTCGAAAAGTTGGCTACCGCATTGCACGAGGTGGTTCCCAATGCCTGAGCGTCACCCGCACCACCACGCCGTCTACGTCATCTCGGTCTTCGCCGAGCTCGCCGGGGTCCATCCCCAGACGCTTCGAAACTACGAGCGCATCGGCCTGTTGAATCCCCAGCGCACCAGTGGAGGGTCGCGACGGTTCTCCGACGCCGACCTGGCGGCGTTGCGGCGCATTCAAGATCTCACCAACGAGGGAGTCAATCTCGAGGGCGTGAAGCGAATAATGCGTCTCGAGGGTGAACTCGCCGCGGCCCGCGAACAACTCGCGGAGCTGGTCACCGAAGCGCGTTCGGACGTGGAGGCCACGCATCGTCACTATCGACGCGACCTGGTGCCGGTGCGCAACGCCATCGCGCTCTTCAAGGATGCACAACGCGCTCGTCGAGGAGGTGTGTGATGGCTCTGGACCCACAACGCTGGACGGTGAAGACCCGAGAGGCCTTCCAGGCGGCCACGACCCAGGCCGCTGCCGCCGGGAATCCGTACGTCACGCCCGCGCACCTTCTGCTCGCGCTCTTGAATCAGGCCGACGGAGTTGCCCGTCCGTTGCTCGCCGCGGCCAATATTGATCCGGTCGCCACTGCGGCGTCGCTCAACGAGAAGGTCGCCAATGAACCGCGGACCATCGGCGGTTCCCAACCGGGACTCTCGAATGAGTCACGCGCGGGACTCGAAGCGGCGGACGAGTTGCGAGCCGACCTCGGCGATGACTATCTCTCGGTGGACCACGTCATCGTGGCCTGGGCGGAGGCGCTCGGCACCACCCGCGAGGCGTTGCTCCGGGCGTTGAGGGGCATTCGCGGCTCCGCACGTATCACGTCGGAGAATCCCGAAGGGACGTTTCAGTCGCTTGAGAAGTACGGACGTGATCTGACGGCCCTCGCCCGGGCCGGGAAGCTCGATCCGGTGATTGGACGCGACGACGAGATTCGCCGGGTCATTCAGGTGCTGTCGCGGCGCACCAAGAACAACCCCGTGCTGATCGGGGAACCGGGCGTGGGCAAGACGGCCATTGTCGAAGGCCTCGCGCTTCGAATCATCGAAGGCGACGTGCCCGAGTCGTTGCGAGACCGTCGGGTCATCGCGCTCGACCTCGCCTCGATGGTGGCTGGGGCCAAGTACCGGGGTGAGTTCGAAGAGCGGCTCAAGGCGGTGTTGAAGGAGATCCAGGACGCCGAGGGCCAGGTCATCACCTTCATCGACGAACTGCACACGATCGTCGGCGCGGGCGCCAGCGAAGGCGCGATGGACGCGGGCAACATGATCAAGCCGCTCCTGGCGCGCGGGGAGCTTCGACTCATCGGAGCCACCACGCTCGACGAGTACCGCCAGTACATCGAGAAGGACGCCGCGCTCGAGCGCCGATTCGCGCAGGTTTTCGTCGGTGAGCCGTCGGTGGAAGACACCGTGGCGATTCTGCGCGGCCTGAAGGAACGCTACGAAGTGCATCACGGCGTTCGAATCCAGGACGCCGCGCTGGTGGCGGCCGCCACGCTCTCCCAGCGGTACGTTCCCAACCGATTCCTTCCCGATAAGGCGATCGACTTGATGGACGAGGCGGCGTCGAAGTTGCGGATCGAGATCGACTCGATGCCGACGGAGCTCGACGTGGTCATTCGTCGCATCCGTCAACTCGAGATCGAACGCGTGGCGCTGGAGAACGAAACCGACCAGGCCTCGACAGAGCGTCGAGCGAAGTTGGACGAGGAGCTCGCCGAACTGCAGGAGAAGTCCGACGGCCTCGCCGCGCGTTGGCAGGCCGAGAAGCAGGCGATCGAGAAGATCCGCACGGCCAAGCAGGAGTTCGAGGACCGTCGAAACGAAGCCGATCGACTCGAGCGAAGTGGCGATCTCAACGGGGCCGCCGCGCTTCGCTACGGCACGATCCCCGAACTCGAGAAGACCATTGACCGGGCGACGCATGAACTCGCCGAGCTCCAGGCCAACGGTGCCTTTCTGAAGGAGGAGGTCGACGCCGAGGACATCGCCGAGGTGATCAGTCGCTGGACCGGCGTGCCGGTGTCGAAACTGCTCGAAGGCGAAGTCGACAAGCTGGTGCGGATGGAGGAGTTGCTCCACTCGCGCGTCGTGGGCCAGGACGAGGCCGTGGTGGCCGTGGCGAACGCGATTCGACGCTCGCGGGCCGGCCTTTCGGATCCGAATCGACCCATCGGGTCGTTCCTCTTCGTGGGCCCGACCGGCGTCGGCAAGACCGAACTGGCGCGAGCCCTCGCGGAGTTCCTCTTCGACGATGACAAGGCGATGGTCCGTCTGGACATGAGCGAATACATGGAGAAGTTCGCGGTCAGCCGCCTGATCGGGGCCCCCCCGGGCTACGTCGGCTACGAGGAAGGCGGACAGCTGACCGAGGCCATCCGTCGTCGGCCCTACGCCGTGGTCCTGCTCGCCGAGATCGACAAGGCCCACCCCGACGTGTTCAATATCCTCTTGCAGGTGCTCGACGACGGCCGCCTCACCNNGAACCGCATTGATGACATCATCAGGTTCCGATCCCTCGACGAGAGCGACCTAGCGGTGATCGTGGGCATTCAACTGGGTCGCCTGCGCCGCCGCCTGGCCGAGCGACGCCTCGTCTTAAACGTGACGCCAGCGGCGTCGGCCGCATTGGCGCGCGAGGGCTTCGATCCCGCGTACGGCGCCCGGCCGCTGAA
>PKYK01000028.1 GCA_003133665.1 Acidimicrobiaceae bacterium
TGAAACGCCTTGTGGCGCCCCAGGACGTCAGTGAACCAGAGTTGGACGAAGCGAACCCCTCGCTCCTCGACCGTCCGCAGTACGTACTGTGCCTGATCTTGCATGCTGCCCATTCTCTCACCTTCTCCGATCGTCAGCTTCTGGGCCCAGAAACCACAAAACCCGCCGCTCTCGAGCGGCGGGTTTTGTGGACAAGGTCTTACCGGCGGGCCGCCTTCTTGGCGGGGGCCTTCTTCACCGACTTCGTTGCCGCCTTCTTGGCGGGGGCCTTCTTCGCTCCGCCGGACTTACTCGCGGCGCCGCAGATGGTCTCGACCATCAAGGTCGCCACGACGTAGGGGTCCATGTTGGCGTTCGGGCGACGGTCTTCGAGATACCCCTTCTTGTCCCGGGCCACGCCGCCGGGGATGCGAACCGACGAACCGCGGTCGGACACGCCGTAGGAGAACTGCGACCAGTGCGCGGTCTCGTGCGCACCGGTGAGGCGCTCCTCGATGCCGACGCCGTAGTTCTTGATGTGCTCGTCCACGCGAGTGCCGAGCGCCTCGCAGCCGGCGATGATCGCGTCCCACCCACCAGTGGCGCGCATCTGCTTCGTGGAGAAGTTCGTGTGGGCGCCCGCGCCGTTCCAGTCGCCCTTGATCGGCTTCGCGTCGAAGCTGACGTCAACGTCGAACTCCTCGGCGATGCGCTCGAGCAGCCAGCGAGCGGTCCACAGTTGGTCGCCCACCTCGACGGTGCCGAGCACGCCAACCTGGAACTCCCACTGGCCCATCATCACTTCGGCGTTCGTTCCTTCGATCCCCAGGCCGGCGCGGATGCAGGCGAGGGTGTGCTCTTCGACGATTTCGCGGCCGGGCATCTTGGATCCCCCGACGCCGCAGTAGTAGGGACCCTGCGGAGCGGGGAATCCCTCCTCGGGCCAACCGTAGGGACGACCCTCCTGGAAGAAGGTGTACTCCTGCTCGATACCGAACTTGGGCTCAAAGCTGGCGTACTTCTTCGCGGTGGCCAGCGCGGCGGCGCGGGTGTTGGTGGGGTGGGGCGTCATGTCGGCGTTCAACACCTCGCACATCACGAGAACATCCTTGGCCCCGCGCAGGGGGTCGGCGCACGTGAAGACGGGGTTCAACACGCAGTCCGAGAAGTTCCCCGTGGCCTGGTTCGTGCTCGAACCGTCGAATCCCCAGATGATCGGCTTCTTGCCGTCCGCGACGATGCGCGTCTTGCTACGCAACTTTCGAGTTGGCTCGGTTCCGTCAATCCAGATGTACTCAGCCTGATACGACAAGGTTGCTCCTTCAAAATGTCATCGCGCGCTCCACGCGACCATCCACCAGTTTGGCGGCCCGGCGACCGCCTCACCCCCGAGTTCTGTTAACCGCGTGTGAAACGTTGCCCCGGGCTGAGAGGTTCTGCGCCGGTAGGCTCAGGCCGTGCCCGTGATCCGACTCGCAATGGCCCAGATGAACGCCGTCGTCGGCGGTTTCGCCCAAAACGTTGAAACCCTGGGACGTTTCCGCACCCAGGCGGGGGCCGTCGGCGCCGATCTCGTGCTCACCCCAGAACTCTGCCTGACGGGGTATCCACCCGAAGACCTCCTGCTGAAGGAGGGTTTCATGGAGGCGGCGGATGACGCCCTGGCCGAACTGTCCCGGGCCGCCAATCTCCCCCCGGTGCTGGTGGGCACCATCGTGGGCGAGGGGTCGCCCCACATCAAGCTCGCTCCGTCGAGCGACGGACGTGACGTCACGAGCCTCCTCGACCACGGGCCGGCGCTCCGCCACATCGCCAATTCCCTGGTGGCGTTGAGCGAGGAAGGCGTGATGGCGACCGCGACCAAGCGGTTGCTGCCGAACTACGACGTTTTCGACGAGCTCCGCTACTTTCACCCCGGTCTCGGCCCGCACACGATCATCAACGTGCACGGCGTGGCGGTGGGACTCTTGATCTGCGAAGACGTGTGGGTCAAGAACGGCCCCGCGGCCGATCTCGCCGCGGAGGGCGCCACGTTGCTGGTCGTCGCCAACGCCTCACCGTTCGCCCGTGGCCGGCGCGATGAGCGTGAGGCGATGCTGCGCGAGCGGGCCCTCGAGACGAACTGTCCCATTGCCTACGTGAACCTGGTCGGCGGACAGGACGAGCTGGTCTTCGACGGCCAGAGTGTCGTCGTGGACGCGAAGGGTGACGTCATCGCGCGCGCGAGCGCGTTTCGTGAAGAGTTGCTGGTCGCCGAGATAGAGGCGCGCGCATCCTCGGCGGGGGTGGTGCTCGACACGCTGTACGCGCGCGACGAAGAGGCGGACATCGCGGCGATCGTGAATCACATCGCGGAACCGCTGAGCGAGATCGAGGAGATCTACGAGGCGCTGGTCATGGGCACCCGCGACTACCTTCGCAAGAACGGCTTTCGCACGGCGATCCTGGGCCTTTCGGGGGGCGTCGACTCGTCGCTCGTGGCGACCATCGCCGTTGACGCCGTCGGCGCTCGAGCCGTGCGAGGCTTCGCCATGCCGAGCCGCTACTCGTCGGGTCACTCGGTCATCGACGCCGAGGAGTTGGCTCGTCGGCTCGACATCGAGATCACGACGCTGCCGATCGAACCGGCCCACCGGGCTTTCGGAGAGATCCTGTCCAAGGTGCTCGACGGCGTACCCGTGGGACTGACCGACGAGAACCTGCAGTCGCGGGTTCGCGGCGTGCTCTTGATGGGTATTTCGAATGACACGGGCGCCATCGTGCTGACGACCGGCAACAAGTCCGAGATGGCTACGGGCTACTCGACGCTCTACGGTGACTCGGCCGGCGGCTTTGCGGTCATCAAGGACGTACCCAAGACGCTCGTCTACGAGCTCTGCCGCTACCGCAACGAAGTCGCGTTGAGTGTCGGTGACTTCGAGCCGATCCCCCTGGCGGTGCTGACCAAGGCGCCGTCGGCGGAGTTGCGCCCCGATCAGCGCGACGATCAGACGCTGCCCCCCTACGACCAGCTGGACCCGCTGCTCGAGCTCTACGTCGAAGGTGACGCGACCGCGGAGGAGTTGATCGCGCGTGGCCACGACCCGGCGCTGGTGCTGCGCGTCACGCGCCTGGTGGACATGAGCGAGTACAAGCGCCGCCAGATGCCACCGGGGGTTCGCATCTCGAAGAAGGCCTTTGGCCGCGACCGCCGGATGCCGATCACGAATGCGTTCCGCCCCGAGACGATGTGATGAACGACGACCGCAGGACCGTGGAGCGCCTCCTGTCGTGCTGCGACGCGATCTACCGGGTGCTCGGCGAGGTCGCTCCGCGGTGCGCCAACGACACGTACGTGGTACGCATCCACGAGATGTCGAGGGCCTACGGCTCATTGGCGTTGGCGATGCGGACCTATCTCGGCAACACGTCGGTGGCGCCGCTGCCCATCGTGCAAGAGGTCCTGACCTCGTCGTTCGCGGGGGACCCGACCGGAGCCATGACCCTGTACGCGATGGCCGTGGCGGTGGGTCCGCGCCTGCTCGTCTCGCTTCGCGACGCCCGCGACGGCGTGACGGCCCCCGAGGTGCGCGAGTTGATCGACCGGGCGGCGCTCGTCACGGTGGGCGAGATTCGGACCATCGCCGAGGTCAGCGCCAACCAGGTGCCCATCGAGGATCCGAGCTGGCTGGCGTCGGCCCGCCAACTCGTCGACACCCTCGAAAACTCGGGAAACGCCGAGAGTCTTGGGTTCTTGGGCTAGGTTGCCGACCCCCGTATAACTAGAAGTGGCAGATTCCCCGGGTCGGGGCAGTTAGGGAGAACCATGGCAAAAGATCGCGTCGACAGGGATGATGAGGACCTCGTACGGCTGTACCTGTCCGATATTGGACAGTACACCCTTCTGACGAAGGACGACGAAGTCCGCCTCGCCCAGACCATTGAGGAGGGCCGCGAGGCGAAGGCCGAACTCGAGGCCTCCGAGAACGACAAGAAGATCAAGATCACCCCTACGAAGAAGCAGGCCCTTCGCCGGGCAGTGCACCGCGGTGACCAGGCCGAACGCGACTTCGTTCAGTCCAACCTTCGACTCGTCGTGTCCATCGCCAAGAAGTACCAGGCGTCCGGACTGCCGTTGCTCGACCTCATCCAGGAGGG
>PKYK01000063.1 GCA_003133665.1 Acidimicrobiaceae bacterium
CAACTAAACCGACAGCAGTCCCTTTGGCTTCTGGTCCGAGTCTTCCTGCTTCGACCATTGATGCTATCGAGCGCCACGCATCGTCAATATGCTCTCGATCAACGTAGACCTGCCACTTTCCGGAGGTGTCAGGATCTCCATGCGAGCGATCTGGACAGTCAGCCCATATCCAATAATCACCAGTGGTCGTCGAAGGTGTCTCGTATTTCGTGGCCATCTTGTGAGTATGGCGTACTTCTGTGACCACGGCCCGACGCAAAGGAATTCCAGGAGCCCCGACTGGCGCCACACTCTCGAGCCGGTCTGACCGAACCAGGCGGGAGATTCACGATCGTGGCTTGTCCACTCAGAGATCAAGTGGGAAGAACGGAAACGCACGCGAAAACGCACGCGAGCGCTTCACCTGATCCGATTCGACTTTGTCTACCTCTCGGTGCCTAGGCGTGGTGCTTGCGGTACTCCATAGCGACGAAGAATCCGAGAGTGGCGAATCCAAGGGTGATGCCAAGTTCAATCTTCTGTTCATGTGTCATGGGGAGGACCCTACCGGGGGCATGTCACACGTCCGTCAAGGGATTGGGTCCGTCAAGCTACAAATTGTCGAATTTTCGCTTCGCTTTGCTCCAATCTTGCTCCACTTTTCTTCAATCTGAATGCCCCGCAACACACTCAGAGTCAGGAAAAGCCGTTAATTTTCAGTGTTCCCAATCCAATTCCATGTGAATCTTCGGATTAGGAAACCAACGGCAGGAGAGCCCACTCTTGTCACGTCGGGCCCTCCAACGTTTCCATACGCCTGCGTTCATCGCGCACCCACTTGCTGAGCGTGTTTTCCTCAACGGAGAGTTCCGAGGCGACTGCTCGCACGCTTCGACTAGTGTCGATGACGCGTTGCGCTGCCTCGGTTCTGAATTCCAGGGTGAACTTCCTTCTGGTGATTGCCACGGTGACATCCTTTCATCCGACCGATTAAGTCGGATAGTTGGGTGTCTACTTTGGCTGGGGAACCTCAGACGGAGTTGCAGGCTCGGCTATCCGCTTCCTAATCCTCAGTAGGTCCTCAATAAAGAAGATTCGACTCCAGAGATAGAAATAGATGAAGCCCGCGATTGCAAAGGCCAATGACATTGCCAATCCGAAGCTCGCGCTCGACGTGCTCGCGCCGAAACCTGTCTTCATACTGTTGGCGAGATGTTCCATTGCACCCGGAGCGTGACCGAGTTGCACCAACCCCACGCCAACAAGGATCTTCGTCAACCAGTCTGAAACTTGTTCCAAGTTGGTATTGCCTACGTAACCTTCGTTGGGCTGCTGAGTTTGCGATCCCTCCACCGACCTTGGAATCCCGAACAAAATGCCAATCAGTCCTCCCGCCAATGTTGACGAGACGCCGACGGCCACGCCATAACCAAGGACTGTCCAAGGGCTACGCGAGGCGGCGGCGTAAATAACGAGGGCAATGGCCCCCAAGAGGGAAAACAGGGGCAGTAGGACAAGCCATCGATTCTGATCATCAGAAGGGTCTCGCCGCCCAGTCAGCCATCTAAAAAGCCGCCAAGTCGATTTGGCTTTGGAGGTATCTTTACTCGACGTATCTTTGCTTGAAGTATCTTCACTCATCTTCGTGCCTCCTTTAGAACCTCGACCGTTCCGCGCAAAGCGGCCCGCCCAGAAGCGCTACTCACGCCCACACAACGCAAGAGTAAACCGTGCAGCGACGTTGCGCACCGGAGACTGCGGTTGGCCTAATTGACGCCATGAAGTGAGGACCGCACATGACTAATGCCCGTAGAGTGCCCGTTGAAAGGCAACTCACGGATTTCGTAACCAGAAGTATCGCTTGGTCAGTGCATATACCTTTTATGGATGCAAGGGACCTCCACGCTTTCAAGGTGGCGGTACGGGTTCGAATCCCATTGGGGGTGCCATTGTGGGGGATCCTTATGAGGTGAACTCAGACACCGTTGGGGGTGCAGAGAGTTTTCGCCTGCACCCCAGTGCTTACAGGAGTTTCATCTTGATTTCGCTAACCGCGAATGACCTCCGGCGACCGCGATGGACCCGTGCTTAATGCCCGTGGAGTGCCAATTCTGAGCGACGACTCATGGTCGATTCTTACTTCCATTGGCCGCTTCTTGCTTTGTCAAGTTATCTAGCACCAATTTTGGAATTTGGGTGCAATCTTTACCACTTCGTGCAATCATGGGCCCATGGCGAAAGATGAAGAGGGGGCGGCCGGGCAGTACCTTCAAGGTGTACTTCGGGGAATGCGATATCGAGCCACTTGGCCGCCAAACGGCACTATCAGACTTGGATCTGTCGGGATTCTTGTTGGCGGCGTATTTCAACTTCGTGGAAAACTTTCCGACTTCGGCGTTTCATTTCAGTCCGAGAGGGCGACAGCAGAAAAGGGAAACTTTGTTTTTCAGTCAAACTCAGGAGTGAAAGTTACTTACAAGGCCGCCGGAGATACCTCGGATCTCTTTCAAGTTGTTGGGAAAGGTTCAGCCGGTGCACTCGTAGAATTTTCGAGGGCGGGAGCGATTGTGTTCTCAGCTCCGTCCTGCACCATTTCTCGGATTACGAATATTCGGGCACTAGAAAAGCAATTATCAAAGGTATCCGATTGGCGGCGGAGGTACGTTGTTGTCACGGAAGTTGTTCACGCAAAAACGGTGACAATTCTTGCCTCGTCATCAAATGCCTCAAGGGTCGAACTTAGGGCAAGTGCTGACGCTCCAATTGGTGCAAGTCTTGCCGGACTCAGTTCTGGGGTTAAGACCGCCTCGTCAAGTGATGTCTCTATTGAGATCGTCGCGAGCGGCCCACTCACGCCCCTATACAAAGCCGAGCAATTCAGAAGAAGTTTACTAAGAAGCGGTGATGGTCAAATGAGGCCAGCGGCGAAGAAGGCCGCCGCCAAGAAGGCTCCGGCGAAGAAGGCCGCCGCCAAGAAGGCTCCGGCGAAGAAGGCGGTAAAGCGGGCGGCAAAGCGCTAGTAGTTCCAAATCCTTTTGGGGATTTGGGTGTGAGAGCGCCTTCGGATCTCGTAACGCGCTGTCCTGGACCTTCTCGAGAACTTCGGGCTGGTTGACATCAAACCGCCAAGGACTGTCGACGACCACGGTACAGGTAACCGCGAGTCGCTCGACCTGGCGACGGTGATTCTTCGCTATCGAGGACTGTAGGCGGAGAGAATTGCCGCCAAGCGTCCGGCCTGCAAGAGCGCGGCAGACTGGCCTACAGGCGGTCTCGTCATCGACCTCACGAGACTCACGGAAACTGTTCCACTTGAGCGATCAGTAATCCGCAATACTTGCAAGATGATCGTCTCCATCGCAACGTTGACTCGTGGCTAGCGTCACTTGGGCCGACGGTTTGCAGGCCGTGGGTGCAGTTCTAACGCCGGTTGTGGTCGCAATCCTTGCCTATGTTGTTGTAAGAGCGCAGTCTCGAAGTGAAGGTCTGCTGAAGATTCGTACTGACTACTACAGGTCCATCGTTCCTGACCTCAACCGGCTCATGTGTTACATGACATTCATTGGAACCTGGCGGGATCAGTCTCCGCTGGACATAATCAGGCTTAAGCGACGCTTGGACGAACAATTCTACTGTGCCGCACCCTTGTTCAGCCCAGAGGTTCTTTCGGCCTACGAGGCCCTCATGGGAATGACTTTCGTCCCCTTCGGCTCATGGGGCGAGGATGCTCGCTTGAAGACAAACGCTTACCGGCGTAGAACTTCATGGATACTGGAAGAAGATTGGAACCCCCGCTGGGACGCGTGCTTTGCGTTGACCGATGATATGAGCATCACCGCGAGCGAGCTAAAGAAGTACAGGGAAACTTACGACACTCTGATAGCGGCGCTAGTTCTGGATCTAAACCTCAATCGAACGCGAGCTCGATACACCACCGACCTCGTTTCACTTAACGCCCATGCTCCTAGAATACAAGACATCAAGGGTTCCTCACCACCCGATTAGTCTCAGTATCCATTTGCTCCGCCACCTGCGAGCAGAACCTGCGCTAGTGCTCGCGATTCAATCAGTCTGCTCTGCGTGGTAGCAGAACGTCCGGGCCGGTGGCCGGACGTGAACCCGCACGCTGTACCATTTCATTTGCATTACTTTCATTTGCATTACTGATCAGCGAATCAATCCGACGAGTGTCAGCGTTTCCGTCAGCAAATATTTTGAACTGCCACGGTTCCGAGTGAACGCGCATGAACCAAACGCCTTGCCAATTGGGACTTCATGAACTCGTGCGAATGCGTCTGAACCCAACGAAATGGCATGGCATGCAAGAGGTCAGTCGTCCTTCGTTCGCTCCCCCATGCACAGGTCCAACTCCTCGCCGTCAACTCCTCGAAACTGAATGGTGGCTAGACCTTGAAACGAGCTCAGGTCTAGCCAACGGTCTAGCCACGATTTAAAACGTGGGAGGACGTTGGCGGACGTTGGCGGACAATCCACTTCGTCCGACCAATAGATTTGAACGCTGAGAAACGTCCCTGGACATTCTGGAAACACTCCCAAGGTGCCGGGATCGAGACCCGGGCGGCCCAACAAGTTGTGATTCTGCAGCCCCGCCTACGTCTTAGCCATACGAGACAAGGGTGTTGGTCGAACCGGCCCGGTCGGCACCCTGCCGACATTTTTCAGATCTTGGTTCTACCCCTACATCGGTCGCACTATGTGGAGGTGCAGCAACGGGATTCAAAGGCTCACTGTGTACTTCCGAATCATCCGGCTGGCTTCAACTGGATTCAGAATCATGAGTCACTTCAGGGTCTCAACCACTGCCTTGAAACGGGCTTAGCGCCCGGCATCCTCCTCTCAGATCTCAAGACTTGCTGGGTTAGAATCGTCGAAGGTCTTCGCAAATCGTCCTGGTCGTTCCATAACTCGCTCGTCCGGCGGGCGAAATCCGTAGCGCGCGTAAAGCTCGTGCGCGTCACGGGTTGAGAGGAACCAGCGAAAGCGCGCACCTAGTCCCTCTTCAACCATGGCCTCGACCATCCGACCCCCAATGCCCCGCCCACGATGCGGTGGAGCCACGTAGACATCGGCCAGGTAGGCATCACTGACGCCGTCCGATACCGCGCGGGCAAAGCCCACTAGATCATCGCTTCCCTCGACGTATGCCCCGATGACGCGCCACGCACCCCTAAATTGAAGGTCCACGTCTTCCCGGCTTCGCCATCGGTTCCAGTAAGCGTCGGTGGAGAGGTAGTGCCAGACCGCGTCGTAGTCAAGACGCTTCCGATCGTCGTCGAGTACGTACGTCATCACCACTCCAACTCTGCTTTCAATCCGGCTTCGGCACCTGTTGCGCGAAGTTCTGGGCGATGTCGATTCGACGCATGAAGGCGACGTCGTCGAACTGCTGGGCGTAGGCGATGAAGCGCGCCAGTGCGTCGGCCCGAGCCGGGTTGCCGCTGACGCGTGGGTGTATTCCTATCGACATCATGCGACCTACGTCGTCGCCGTCGTTGCGCAGACGATCAATGGACGCCTTCGCGGTCTCGAAGAACTGCTCGGGGCTCCCGTAACCGGTGCCCACGATGTAACGAGCGTCGTTGACGACGAGCGAGTACGGCACGACGAGGTGCGACCGGCCGTTGACTTTCGTCCAATACGGCAGGTCCTCGTTGTAGGTGTCCGAGTCGTAGAAGAAGCCGCCCTCCTCCACGACCAGATCGCGCGTGTTCACACTCATCTCGCGGCAGTACCAGCCGACGGGACGGGTCCCGGTCGTCTTCTCGATCGACTCGACCGCCATCTTGATGGCCTCGCGCTCCTCGTCTCGCGTCATCTCGTAGTGGTTGGACCAGCGAAAGCCGTGCCCCGCTGCTTCGTCGCCACGCCCCGCAAGTTTCTTGGCGACCTCGGGATTGCGCTCCAGCGCTACCGCCGCCGCGAAGAAGGTCACGGGGACGTCCGCCGCGTCGAAAACGCGAAAGAGCCGCCAGATGCCTGCCCGCGAACCGTACTCGTACATCGACTCGACGGCGAGGTCACGCTGGTCATCGACGGCGAACGGTAGCTCGTAGAGACCGTCGTTGACGCCATCGCCCATGGCGAAGGTCTTCTCCGAACCCTCCTCGTAGTTGATGACGATCTGGATGGCGACCTTGGCCTCGTTGGCCCAACGCACCACCGGCGGGTGCTCGCCATAGCCAACGAGATCGCGGCGCGGCCCCGGAACACCCTCCTCAAGGTCGGTACGACGGAAAAACTGATCATTCATCTTCATGATGCTCCTCTCTATGGAAACTCAACTAACCAGATACTCAATCAAGACCGGCAAGACTGCGCGCGCCATCCACGACGATCAGTTCACCGCTGAGGTAGGAGGCCTCCTGGCTCGCGAGGAACTGGTACACGTAGGCGATGTCCTCGGGCGTCCCCACCCGTCCGACGGGAACCTTGGGTCCGACCGCCTCCAGGGCTTCGAGTCCGAGCGAGTTGACCGGGTCGAGCGCCTGAGGAGTTCGAATCACGCCGGGAGCCACCGCATTCGCGGTGATGCCGAAGGGACCGTACTCAACCGCGAGGGATTTGATCAGCCCGACGAGACCACCCTTCGCCGCCGCGTAGTGGGAGTGCTCGGGCCAGCCCGAAACCGTGCCGGCGACCGACGAGGTCGCGATCAACCGACCGAAGCCCTGGCTCTTCATGTGGGGAATGCATTGGCGAAAGACGCGCCACGCCCCATTGAGGTCCACGTCGATAAGACGGCTCCACGCTTCGTCGTCGAGTTCTTCGAGGGAGATCTTGCGGGCGATACCGGCGTTGGCGACCGCGACGTGGACTCCGCCGAGCTCGTCGACGGCGCGCTGGGCGAGGCGTGCGACGTCGCTCGTCGAAGCCACGTCGACTGCTTCGACCACGCAGCGCCTCCCCATCGCCTCGACGTCGCGGCGCACGAGCTCGATGTCGTGGCCGTCCGGCGGATACCAGGCCAGCGCCAGGTCGGCCCCGGCGGCGGCGAAGACGCGTGCGGTCGCGGCACCGATCCCCGACGCCGCGCCCGTGATAAGTGCAACCCGATCAGTCATTTCAAACATTTGACTCTCCTGTCCTCATTGTCACTCCAGACCATTCAATACCGACGAACCTCGGGCCACGTAATCGGCGCCGAAGGCGCCCTCGGCGGCGAGAGCCGCCCGGTGCTGCTCGGAGTAGCCGAGCAGGAGTCCCATGACGGCGTCGGCGTCCTCGTGTCGACGCGGAGCCCGTCGGTGCGTCGCGGGTTCCTCGCCGACGCGAACGGCACTCACGACCTGGCGCACCTCGCCGAAACGGGGGTGCTCCGTAGAGACGACGACGTGACGCGCCGCGGACTGAGGGTCAGCGAGCGCCTCAGCTACCGAGTTGACCGGACCGCACGGCACTTGGGCCGCGGTCAGGATCTCCACCCATTCGTCGGTGGGACGCTGCAAGAAGGCTTCACCGAGGATGGCCAAGACCTCGTCCGCGTGCTCGTAACGGGCGGCGAATCCCTGGAAACGCGGATCGACGGCGAGGTCGGGCATCTCCAACGCATCCACCAGCCGACGCCAGAACTTCTCCTTCGGGCAAGCCACGACGAGCCAGCCATCCTTCGACTCGAAAACCTGGAACGGCACAATCGAAGGATGCGCGGAGTGGTGCGTGCGGCGCGGGATGAAATCGCCGTTGAGCGCCCAGGCGGCGGGGTAGGTCAACATCGACATGGCCGTCTCGAAGAGACTCACGTCGCAGTCGGTGCCTACTCCGTCACGACGCGCCGCGTGCAGAGCAGCCAGCATCGAGATCGCCGCCACCAACCCGCCGGAGTAGTCCACAATCGAGAGTCCCGACTTGGTCGGGGGGCCGTCAGGTTCACCCGTCAGATCCATCCAGCCCGTGAGGCCTTGGACCACGTAGTCGTAGCCCGGATCGGCCCGTCGGGGTCCGGTCATCCCGTAGCCGCTCAGCGAACAGCAGACGATCTTCGGATTGATGTGCTTCAAGTCGTCGTAACGGATGGCGAGCCGCTCGGGAACGTCGCCGCGCAGGTTGGAATAGACGATGTCGCTCACGCGCACAAGGTCCTCGAACACGACGCGCCCCGAATGGGTGTTGAGGTCGAGACTGAGGCTTCTCTTGTTGCGATTGAAGGTCTCGAAGAAGATGCTGTCCTCACCGTCCTGCAGCGGCGTCACGTAACGTCCGATGTCGCCGCCGACGCTAGGGTCCTCGATCTTGATCACGTCGGCGCCCAGGTCAGCGAGCTGCACCGAGCCGAACGGCCCTGCACCGTACTGTTCGATTGCGAGGATCCGAACGTCTTCGAGCGGTCTCATGTCACGGCATCCTCGGCCGACTGCTGGGCGCGCCGCCACCGGACGAGGTCACGGGTGCGCGCCATCTCGTTTCGCACGATCATGATGCCCTCGTCGACGCCCATGCCCGGCTTCGCGAGCACCTGATCGGCGCCACAGGCCATCGCCACGTGTGTGGTCACACGAGCCGACTGGTCCGTCTCGTTGCACGTTCCGCCGCTGTAGGAGCGGAAACCGCGTTCGCGCACGAGAAGCAGCGCCTCGATGGTGTTGTTGATGCCGCCGAGGTCGGGCGTCTTCACGTGGATGACGTCAGCGGCCTTCGCCCTGGTGAAGACATCGATGTCCTCCAAGGTGTTGCACCACTCGTCGACGACGATCGATACCGGTATCTCGCGGGTGCGCAGCAGGTCTCGCAACTTCGTGTAGGTGGCCACTTGACCATCGCGGCTGCCGGCGTCGATCGGATGTTCGACCCAGAGGCTGAACGGGGCCGCCGCCTTCGCGAGGCTGGCCAGATACGTCACGACGCGCTCAAGGTCGCCGTCGAAGGCCAGGCCGATCGTGCCGTACGTGTCGACGTGCAAGCGCGGGAAGTAGTCCGAGTTGGTGCGCACGCTGAGCACCCGCTCGCGCAACCACGCCACGTACTCGAGGAGTATCTCGCCGTTGCGACCGAGCTTGGTGTCGACTTCGTTGATGAGACCGTGGGGCAGGGCATCGACCTGCTTGAGGATCATCTTGTCGACGTTGGCGTAGCGATCGTCCCCGGTCTGAGCGAAGAGGGGGACGAGGTCGATCTCGGCGTCGATGTCGTATTCGAGCTGCACCACCTCGGCCATGGTGAGGCCGCTCGACAGCGCCGCCGCGTGCAAGAGGGCCTGCGTGACGCCGTAGCGCACGGAAGTGGCGAGCTGCGCGCCGTCCACCAAGAGACCGTCGATCTCCTCCGCCGCCGCTCGAAAGCCTTGGAACGTCCGACCAACCAGGCGAGGCATCACGTGATCGTGGAGCTGCGCCATCAGTTCGTCGAGGCTCGACAGGGGGGCCCGTCCTCCGGCGCCGGCGTACTGCACCTCGGCGCAGTCCCCGAAGGCGACCTGGCCATCTTCGAGGATCAGAACCACCGAAACGGCCACGCCGGGCTCTCGGATCGCGACGAATCCAGGGGTGACCGGCGAGCCCGTATAGAGGAAACCGTCGTGTGCCCGACCCTCGCGGATCGCGCTCTGGTCATCGCGGAAGAAGCCCGTCGTCACCGGGGTGTAAACGACGTCGAGGATCCTCACAGCATCACGTCTCCGCCGTTCGGACCGAGCGTGGCGCCCACGTAGTACGAGCCATCGGCCGACGCCAGCAGCACGGCGGTCGGCGTGACCTCGTCAACCCGGCCAAAGCGTCGAATCGGCAACTCGGCGAGCTTCATACTGCGCCACTCCTCGGTCTCACTCTCAAGCAGCGGCGTCTCGATGGCCCCGGGGGCGATCGCGTTCACCAACACACCGCGGTGGGACACCTCTCGAGCGAGCGCCTTGGTGAGACCGATGATCCCGGCCTTGCTCGCCGTGTAGTGAGTCGCCGACACGCCTCCGATGTAGGCGAGTTGGGAGGCGATGTTGATTATCCGACCATCCCCACGCTCGAGCATCTGCCCCAACAGGGCCCTCGTGCAGAGAAAGACGCTACGGAGGTTCGTGTTCAGCACATGGTCCCACTGCGCGACCGTCATGTTCTCCAGCAAAGCCTCACTGAAGACACCCGCGTTGTTCACGAGCACGTCCACGCGACCGAACCTGGCCAGTGCCGTCTCGGCCATGGCCGCCACACTGGCCTCATCACTGACGTCGGCCTGGATGAAACACGAGCTCCCGCCGTAGGCCGCCACCGCGTCCATCGTCGCTCGCGCGCGTGACTCGTCGACGAGGTCCGCCACCACGACGGTCGCGCCCTCCCGGGCGAAGGCGATCGCGATACCCTGACCAATGCCAGAAGCCGCACCCGTGACCAGGGCGACCTTCCCGTCAAGCTTTCCCATAGCGACTAGCCTCCGCTCGTGTTGTGGGCCGTCTCCCACACCTTGCCAACCGCACTTGCGGTCGAAAGATCGAAGCGGTGTCGCATCAAGAGGATCGACGCCTCGTGCTGGGCCGGGTCGTCACTCGCGACACAGTCCTCGGGGATGACGACGTAGTAGTCGTTGAACATCGCATCGCGAGCCGTCGACTCGACGCAGCCCTCGGTCGTGCACCCCGCGACAACAACGGTCTCCACCTGATTCGAACGCAGCAGCATGTCGAGGTTGGTGCCCCAGAATCCGCTCGAACGGTACTTGCGCACCACCAACTCACCGTCGCGTGGCCGGAACTCGGGAAGGAATTCGTGGCCCTTGGTGCCCGGCACCGTGTATGTGAGCGGCTGGTCACCCTGGCGAAAGTCGCCGTGCATGCGCAGATTGAATCGATGCTGGGCTGGCGAGTCACTCATGTGGTCCGCCAGCTGGGTGTTCTGCAGGTGGATGGTCAGGACCCCATTTTCCCGGGCCGCCCCCAGCAGCTCGGCCAGACGCGGCTGAGACTCCTGGTACATAGAGAGGTCGACTCCCATCAGCCCGAACAAACCGCCCGGATCAACGAAGTCATACTGCATGTCAATTACGAGTAGCGCGGTGTGTGACGGATCAACCAACTCCTCAATGTCGCTGTAGACACTCTTGCCATGAACATCAATCAAGAGATTCAATCCTCCAATATTTCCGGGTGCTCTGACACCTCTTCTTCTACCGTGGGGTGTTGAAGCGAAGGAGCACGCGCGGCAAGGAGACTCTGATCTTCTTCGCCCGCCGCCTCCAACTCTTCCTCGGCGACAAAGGTCCCGATCGCCGCAATCTTCTCCGGCGAGGTCTTGCGGTAGGTGAGCAGCAGCACCGTACCCAGGGCGATCCAGGCGAGGGTGATCCACGGAACGAGGCTGTAGGGCCAACTCTGACCCGGCTTCGCGACGCTCCAGAGCGGGTAGGCGAATGCCGCCACACCAGCAATCGGGATGATGATGTGACGCCACACGTTACGCTCCGGCAGCTTCCAGAAGTAGCGGATCAAGGCGATGTTGCACATGCAGTAGACGATGACGATCGCGACGGTGCCGATGGAGCCGGTGAAACCATAGTTACCGGTGGCGCCCGGGCCGAGCCAGGCGCCACCGGCCAGACCGAGCGCCACGGTGAAGATCGTCTGACCGGTGATCGCCACGTACGGGGAGAACCACTTCGCGTGGACGTGCCCGAACGAGACGGGGAGCACACGGTCGCGACCCATGGAGAACATGACGCGCACCGTGGTGTTGTGGATCGCCATGAAGCAGCTGAAGAGCCCGGCGATCGCCGCGAGTTCGATCGGCTGGAGCAGCCACGACGCGTAGTGGTGACCCAACGTCACGAAGGGGTTGGGGTCACTGAGGAACTTGAGCAGGTTGGCGTGGTTGTTGAGGCCGTACCCGGTGGTAAGCGCGTACATAGCGAAGACGTAGAAGACACCCACCGAGATCAACGCGCCGCTGACCGCCATCGGGACATTGCGCTTCGGATTCTTCGTCTCCTCACCCAGCGTGGCTGCGGCGTCGAAGCCGATGAAGGACAGGATGCCGAACACGACGCCGAGTCCAACGCCGGACACCCCGTGAGGCGCACTACTGGGGAGGAATGACTTGATCGTGTTGCCACTGCCCCCGTGAACGATGGCGAGGACTGAAAGCACCAGGAAGATGATGACTTCGAGGAAGAGCAGCACGAGGTCCACGTTGACCGACGCCCGGATCGAACGCAACGACAGGCCCAGGATGATGACCATCCCGAACAACGAGAACAGCCACCAGGGAACGTTGGAGTTGAAGGTCGATACGAAGTAGTCGTGAACGAACGAACCGAAGGCGGTGAAGAGTCCCGGGGCCAGGATCGCGTAACCGATCCAGAACAGCCAGCCGGTGTAGAAGCCGGCGCTCGAGCCGAGTCCAGCACTGTTGAACGTGTAGAAGGATCCTGCAGAAGGCAGGCGGCGTGCGAACTGCACCACGGAGTTCCCGACCAGCAGGCAGGCGACGAAGGCCACGAGGAACGAGAGCGGCAGGGCGGCTCCGGCCTGTGGTCCGGCCGCCGGCGCGTTCAACACCACTGCCAACACCGGCGCCATCGCGGCTGCAGACAACGCAATGGCGTTGGGGATGCTGAGAACACCCCGTTCGAGCCGATGTGGTGATGCCGCTGTAGATGTCGTGTTAGTTGCCTCCGCCATGAACTCCCCCTATGAACTTGCAGCGACTGGTCGATCACTGTCGATTTTCAATTCACGCCCTGATATATCAGTGCACGATGGTAAGATACATTACGCAGGACACTATTTCAAGCAATTGTGGGCAGGATTTCAAGTAATTGTGGGCAGGGTCCTTGACATCGTCTGCTCTCGACCGCTCCTAACGTGTTAGCGGTGAAAAGGTTGAAGATATGAGCATTCGGACGAGCGAAGTTCCCGTCACCGCCGAGCGTGACAGTGACGCCGCCTACAGCCTGCTGCTGGACCGAATCGTCAATCTCTCCATCGCCCCAGGCGCGCTCTTGAACGAGCAGTCGCTGGCCGCCGAACTCGACTACGGACGAACCCCGGTGCGCGAAGCGCTGGCCCGCTTATCTGCGGACCGGTTCGTGACCATCCTGCCGCGGCGAGGCATCATCGTCGCACCCATCACGTTCGAAGAGGTCCTCGCCATGTTCGAGGCCCGTGAGACCATCGAGTGCGGCATCGCCTACATCGCTGCGACTCGCGTCACCGAAGACGACCTCGAGGAAATGAGGCGATTGGTCACGACGGCCGACGCGGCGAGGATGACCGGTGATTCCGAAGAGTTCCTGCTGGCCGATCACGCGGTGCACACCTTCCTGGTGCACATGATCAAGAACCCGATTCTCCAGGAGGCCGCCGAACGTCTCCTCGCACACAACCTGCGGTTCTGGAGGCTCTACTGGCGTGACCGCCCCGTGAGTCCTGAGGCGATGCTCTCGCACGCCCCGTTGATCGCCGCCGTCGAGAGTCAGGACTCGCGCACCGCAGAGGAGGCGATGCGCCACCACCTGCGCGAATCCTGCCAGCTCGTCCAGTTGCTGTTCGTCCGTTGAGCCCTCGATGAGCGGACTTCTCGCGCGCAGCTATCTCTACGTCCCCGCTGACGCGACCGAACGCCTGCAGTCGGCCCCCCGCCGTGGCGCCGACGCCGTCATCGCGGACCTCGAAGACGCGGTCGCGCTGAAACATAAGGACTTGGCGCTCAACAATGCGGTCGAGTGGCTGAGATCGCCCCACCCGGCGTCGAGCGAACTCTGGGTGCGCGTCAATCCCGGTCAACGCGGGCTCGAAGAGGTCGCCGCCCTCTTCCACGAGAACCTCAGCGGCATCTGTCTGGCCAAGGTCAGCGGCCCCGAGGACATCGAAAACGTTGCGACGCTCCTGGATGAACTCGAAAATGAGGCCGAGAAGCAGTCCCCGGTCTCACTGATGCCGCTCATCGAGTCGGCCATCGCGGTGCAGTCACTGTCCGGCATCGCCACGGCGTCACGAGTGCTGCGTCTCCAAATCGGAGAGATCGACCTGGCGGCCGACCTCGGCGTCACGGGCGGGGATCAATCGAACGAACTCGACTTCTCGCGTGCCAGCGTCGTCGTCGCTTCGACCGCCGCGGGACTCCTACCGCCCGTCGGAGCCGTCTCCGCCCAGTTCCGAGACCTCGAGAGTTTCGCCGTCACCACGCGACGTCTACGCCGCAGCGGCTTCGTTGGGCGAGCGGCCATCCACCCGGCGCAAATTCCGATCATCCACGCGGTGTTCACCCCGAGTCCCGACGAGATCGATCGAGCGCAGCGTCTCGTGAGCCGGTTCGACGCCGCACTGGCCAGCGGCAATGGGGTCGTCCTCGACGAGGATGGCCGCATGGTGGACGAGGCCGTCGTCCGTCAAAGTCGTAGGCTCCTGATGCTCGCAAATCTCGATAGCTCACACCGAGACGAGGAGGGACCACGATGACGGACGTTGAAGGCTGGCGGGGCCGATTCTTTGAGGACTTTCACGTCGGTGACGTGTACCATCACGCTCTCGGTAGGACGGTCACCGAGACCGACAATTCCTGGTTCACCCTGCTCACCCAGAACACCGCTCCCCTTCACTTCGATAAGCACTACGCCTCCCAAACTGAGTTCGGGCGCCCGCTCGTGAACTCCACGTTCACCCTCGCACTCGTCACCGGCCAATCGGTCAGTGACGTCTCCCAGAACGTGATGGCTAATCTCGGTTGGGATCAGGTGCGCCTTCTCAAACCACTCTTCGAAGGTGACACCGTCTACTCCAAGTCTGAAGTCTTGGAACTGCGAGGCTCCAAGAGCCGGCCGAATGTCGGAGTCGTGACGGTCCGCACCACGGGATTCAACCAGGACGGGATCATCCTGATCGAGTTCAATCGCACACTTCTCGTGTATCGCCGCGGACAGGCACCGACGATCCCTTCACCGCTGCCAAAGTCAGATCAACCGTAGCGACTTCACATTGAGCGAGCCTTCGGTCTCGGGCAAGATGAAACCCCACCTCGCTACGAACAAGAGCTCACGAATACGGCAAGTTGCGGGTGCGGGTGCGGGTGCGGGGACCCCTGTTGGTGGTCCAGGTCAAGTGGCTTAGGAATCGGGGTCCGGCCAGTGACGACCAACCTGCCGTTCGAGAAATGGACCGAGATGCTCGGCTCAGAACTGCTCACCGCCCCACGCTCGACCGGCTGACCCATCGCTGCAAGATCATCGAGACGTAGGGAGAAAGTTGCAGAATTCAGGGCGCTGCGAAGCGTTCTCGGGCCGGAAAGTCCTGAGGACAGGTGGCGTCAGCCACGTTCCTCAGGCAGACTTACCCACTAACCACGTGTTGCTATTTTCGATGCGCGTTTACAAGTTGGTGAGAGCGCTCGATATGAGTACGAATGGTCACTTCTGCGGCTTCACCATAGCGCTTTTCAAAGGCCGCAAAGAGATCGCGATGGCTCAACCACCGTCTCACCGTGTTTAAACATTGTCCAGAGCCACTCGGCACTGGCACTGTCATCGCTAGACCCAGATTCCCTCAAGTGCTCGGATGATGTTACCACCCAGCACTGCAGAAATTTCGATGTCGGAAAAGCCATGCTGCACGAGCCAGCCGCAAATATTCTGAAAGTTCTCGGTCGGGTTCTCCAGCCCGTCCACGTACTCCACCTTCTCAAAGGGTGGACCACCCGGAGTCCCAACTTTGAGCAAGTGGCCAAATACGTTATGTAGTTCGACGTGATCTCCGAAGAGAGTGTCGGGTCCGAACGCGACATGGTCGATGCCTACAAGATCCACGCAGTAAAGGAAATGGTCCATCACCGAGAGGATATTGTGCCTCGGATGCGCATGGGAGAGCGTGGTATGCGGGGCCGCCGACATCCCGATTACGCCGCCCGTTTCGGCCACCGCGCGCAGGACCCTGTCAGTCTTCATCCGGGGGGTATCCCAAAGAGCTCGGGCACCGGCGTGAGTCATGAACACTGGATGCTCACTGGCCGCGCAGACATCGACACCAGTTTGGTCCGAGGAGTGTGAGATGTCAATGGCCAGGCCGAGTTGGTTCATCCGTGCGACCGCGCGTCCGCCGAAGCTGGTCAGGCCGCCATCGGTAATCTCGTTGAGGCCACTGCCGAGCGAGTTCGCGTCGGAGTAGGCGATACCGATCTGTCGAAGACCCAAGCCGTACAAGACGTCGAGCCGATCGATCTCGTTCTCGATCGGTGTTGCCGCTTCGAGACCGAAGACCAGTCCAACCTTGCCCGTTCGGTGGGCGTAGTCGATATCAGCCAATGTCCGAATCACGATGACGTCGCTTTGGTGAGCAATATCGGCTTGTCGCATACCCAAATCGGTGATGATGTCCAGCCACCGCCAGGGAGCATTGCCCGTGACACAAGCGGTGCCATCCATCATGTTGTCGAATACGACAGTCATGCCAGATGTCTTCAACCCGGCGAAGGCCGTATGTTGACGACCAGTTCGGTTGTACTCAGGGGTTTGGTGCATATCGTTGGGAAATCTCACCGGATGATCATGCAGACTGATCACGATGTTGTCGCGCAGGAGCCGCGTGGCCCGTGACTGGTCGGCGGGGCTTAACCCGCTGGCGTAAGGCGGAACCCGACCAAACTCCGGCGCGAGTTCGAAGATGGGAAGGTCAACGCCCGCAGTGAGGTAGCCATACGAGAGGTACGGATCTGTGCTCATTGCGCAACTGGGGGTTTGGCAACCGGGGAAAGTTGGTGCGGACCCTCCGCGAGCAGCCGCCAGAGTTGCTCCCAGGCGCGCATGCCTTCACGCAATCGAGGGATCCGCATGAATTCGTTCGGTGCGTGCAATTGCTCATCGGCCGTGGAGAACGAGAAGAAGAGCGTTTTGACGCCAAGCACCTCTTCGAACAGCGCCGTGGCAGGCAACGTTCCGCCTATCACCGCGAGGAGCACCTCCTGACCCGGATAGACGTGTTCCAGCGCGGCTCGCGCGGCTCGGATCGCCGGGTGATCAGCGGAAATTGTGTACGCGGGCACCCCACCCTCGTCCGGACGGACCGCAACACGAACCCCCGAGATCTTCTGGGCGAGCACGTGGTTGGTGATGCTCTCAAGGACATGCCCGGGGCTTTGTCCCGGTACCAACCGACAGGAAACGTAACCGGTCGCGATGTGCGGAATAACCGTGTACTTGCCCCCGGACTTCACGCCGTTGATCTCAAGCGTCGGACGTTCAAAGAGCCGTTCAAGAGTGCTGTAACTGATTTCCCCGAAGGCCTCATCAAGGCCGAGGTCGCCGACGTACTGGACATCATCAAACGGTATCGCCGCGATTTCGGCCCGGCGAGTGCCGCTCAACTCCGAGATCCCGTCGTAGAAGCCAGGAACTGCAACTCGGCCATCGGCCGAATGCAGACTGGCCAAGATCTCAGCGAGAGCGTGCAGCGGGTTGGCCACAGTGCCGCCGTAGCGTCCAGAGTGCAGGTCTTCTTTGGCCCCGGTAACCTCGATGTCCAGCGTAACGAGGCCCTTTGAGGCAATGGACAGCGATGGCTCACTGGGCCGCCACATAGCCCCGTCGGCCGAGATCACCAGGTCAGCGGCGAGTTCGTCCGCATGTTCTCTCAAGAACTTCGGGAAATGCGCACTGCCAATCTCCTCTTCGCCTTCGAAAACGAACTTGACGTTCAGTGGCAGCGCGTTCTCCTGCGCGATAAAGGCCTGCGCCACTTTGAGCACTATGTACACCGGGCCCTTGTCGTCGGTGACCCCGCGTCCGCGGATCACGTTTCCATCGCGAACAAGTTCGAATGGTGGCGTCTTCCACTCGGCGAGATCGCCGGTTGGCTGCACGTCGTAATGTCCATAGACCAGGATTGTCGGAGCGCCCGGAGCCTTCAGCCAGTCAGCTCGCACGACGGGGTGCCCCTCGGTAGCAACGACACGCCCGTCAGCGAAGGACAGCTGCGCAGCGAGCCATTCGGCCGCGGAACGCATGGTTTCTGCTGTCGCGTCCCGGCTTACGCTCGGTATCGCGACGTAGTCAGCGAGTTCGTCAAGGTACTCTTCGTCAGGCGAATTAAAAGAGAGCATTTCCACCGTCAATCGAGATGGTCTGGCCGGTGATCCACGACGACCGTTCGGAGACGAAGAACTGGACACCGTGGGCAATGTCCTCTGGCACGCCGAGTCGGCGCACCGCAATGCCTTCGACGAGAGCTGCCTGGCCCCTTTCGCCGTAACTCTCCCATTGTTTGATGGTCGTAGGGTTCGAGAGCACGAATCCTGGAGCGATGCAGTTAACCGTGATGCCGAACGGGCCCAGTTCGTGCGCCATTTGACGCGTGAAGCCGATTTGTCCAGCTTTTGACGACGCGTACGCCTGGATGCCGGTCAAACTCACGCTACGGCCCGCGCCAGAAGAGATGTTGACAATTCGACCCCAGCCTCGGCTCTTCATGCTCGCGACAACTGCTCTGGTACAGTTGAACGTACTGGTCAAGTTCGCCGCCACGACGGCAGACCAATCCTCGTCCGCGATCTCTTCGATGGGGTGGTGCACTTGGCCCACGACGCCGCCGGCGTTGTTGACCAGGATGTCGACATTGCCAATCTCGGCGAAGAAAGCGTTCACCGCAGATGAATCCGTCACATCCACGGTGTCCTTGTCGACGCCGTAAACCTTGTTGCCGTCCTTCTCAAGTGCGGCGGAAATGGCCGACCCGATTCCGTGTGCCGTCCCGGTAACGACCGCAACCTTCTGTTGGCTTGTTGCCGACTCATTGTTTCCCACTAGTCCACCCACCCCTTCTGTACTGATACAAGCACTTCAATGACGGCTCCTCACCATTACACCGGAGTACGAAGACTCGAGTCTGCCTTCTCTGTTGGGCGAGGCAGGAGCCTCTTTTCGTCATCAGAAGCGAGCAGCATTGCACGACGTACTCTAGTAAATTAGTCAGAAGGAATTCTAACTACCCGCAACCAAGGCTGCCCCCTAACCGACGGGCCCGGGTCAGCCTCTGGCAGGCGAAGAAGCTACCGGCGCTGCAGCCTGACGTCGAAGGCGTCGCGCAGCGCGTCGCCGATGAGGTTGAATGCCATCACCGTTAGGATGATCATGACTCCGGCGGGGTAGATCAGCCACCACTCGCCGGCGTAGAGGTAGGTGACGCCCTGGGAAAGCATCGCTCCCCAGTTCGCGGCTGGTGGTGCAATCCCGAAGCCCAGGAAACCAAGTGCCGCCAAAGCGAGGATCGCGTCAGCGACCTGGAAGGTTATGTTCACCACAATCGTGCCGATCGCGTTCGGAATCACGTGCAGGAAGATGCTCCGGCCCGCCCCGCCACCCATGCCCTTGACCGCCTCGACGTACTCTCGCGTCCGAAGCGTCAGCGTCTCAGCGTGAATTAGACGCGCGGGCACCAACCAGGAGAAGGCCGCGATGACCAGCGTCAGGTTCAGCTGATTGACTTTGATAATCGCTGCCATCAGCAAGAGCACGAACAGTATCGGGATCGCGAGAAATGCATCGACGATTCGCATCATGATCGTTCCAACAATCCCGCGGAAGTAGCCGGCAATGGCTCCCCAGATCACACCAAAGAATCCGGCGAGAAGTGCCGCAACGATACCGATTTCCAGCGAAGATTGCCCACCGATCATCAGACGGCCAAGTTCGTCGTAACCGACGTTATCCGTACCAAGCGGGCTCCCTCTTCCTGGCGGATTATTCGCTACGCTCAAATTCGTAGCGATCTGATTCGTATGGTACAGAAGCGGCCCAACGAAGCAGAAGAGCACAATCAAGACGATGATGATCACTCCGGCCAGCGCAAGTTTGTTCTCTCTAAAGACGTCAAACACGTTCGCCCCGCGCCTTCGCGCGGGGCGAACCAGTTGCGAAATCTGCTTGGACGTGTCTTCGCCGTCAAGGCTCAGCTCAAGTGACACGTGAAACCTCGATGCTGCTCTCGCGCTGACGGCGTATCACGCGAGTTGCACCCGGTGGTCGACAATGCCGTACGCGATGTCCGCCATCAAGCTGCCCAGCACGGTGAAAACAGCCACGAGTAGTGTCAGGGCCATCAAGGTTGGATAGTCGCGCGTCGCGGCGGAGCTCCAGAACAAAAGTCCGATGCCCGGATAGTTAAAGACCGATTCGGTAATCAAGTTGCCGGCGAGCAGTGCCGGGATGCTCAGCCCAAGCATTGTCACGATTGGCAAAATCGCGTTGCGCAGCATATGGCGAAAAAGTACACTCATTTTTGTCGCACCCACTGCGCGCGCCGTTCGGATGTAGTCCTGGGCCAGGTTCTCAATGACTGACGAACGCATATAACGGCTGAACCAGGCCACGCCGCCGACCGTCAACGTAATCACCGGAAGGATCATCGCCTTCGGGTCGCTTATCGCGCCGCCGACGGTGGCGGTCTCTGGCGCCGCTGGAGGAAGCCACTTCAGATACACGGAGAAGAAAGCGATCAGCAACAGTCCCAGCCAGAATGCCGGCATTGAGTAACCGACGAAGGCCAGGCTCGTGAACGCGTAGTCATCGGGATGGTTGCGACGGACCGCCTGGTAGATGCCGAGCGGGACGCCGATCAAGACCGTAAAGAACAGTGCCAGACCACTCAGGTAGGCGCTCTTTGGAACGTCCATCGACAGCAGCGTGGTCACCGGCTCGTTGAGTTTGTAGGAGTAGCCGAGATTGCCGTGCAAGAGATGGTCGATATACAACAAGTACTGCATGGGAAGCGCACGGTTGTAGCCGTTCGCGACGTTAAAGTCTCGGATTGCGCTCGGCGTCGCACGCATGCCAAGTTCTGCGCGCGCGACTCCTCCCGGCAAGAGGTGCAGCAGTAGGAACGTGACCATTGAGACCAGGATGACGACGACTATCGCCTGTCCAACTCGTCGGAAAAGGTAGCGCGTCAATTTGAACCTGCCTGAAGGTTCATTGCTCCAAGGAATTGAAGTCCAGCTGCAACGGATGAAATGCGGTACTTCATTGGACTCCGAGGCCCAGCAGCAGACCGTCCTTGGCAACCGCAGGACTCGTCGTCAAGAAGAGCGGAACGCCCGACTCTGGAGCGATGATCTCTTCAACGGCGCTTCCATCGAGTGCTGAGACCGTGCCGACTACCGTCCCCGCTAGAACCTGGTCGCCGACGCTTACGTGTGACGTCCACCAACCGGCATCGGTCGACCGCAGCCAGACCCAGTGGTCCAGTTCAACCGGGTCCGGTACCGGAGGAAAAGTACCCGGGAGCACGCCGAGCATCGAAAGAACCCGCTTGATTCCCTCCTCGTGCAGGCGAACCGAAATCTCATCGACGAGACCACGTCCACCAACTTCGGCGGTAATAGAAGCAATCCCGGCCGCCGCCGCCGCAGCGCTCGACGTACCCGCGATTGGACTCGCGGAATGACTATCTCGGACCACGTAACCGAGCCCGTAGGCGAAGGCCATCGCACGCGACTGCTCCTCGACATTGGAGGCGTCGTAGATCGTGAAGGGTTCGAGGTCCTCGACCTGGTCACCGGCGTGCAGATCGATATGGTAATCCGCGTGACGAATCACGGTCTCAAAGAGCGCATGGGCAAGACGTTCAGAAAAACTACCGTTCGGATCACCAGGAAAACAACGGTTCAGGTTGAGACCGTCGTTCGGCACGACGAAAGCCGCACGGGCGTGGAACGCCGAGATATTGGCCATCGGTACAACTCGCAGACTGCCTCTCAAAGCCGTCTCATCGAGCCCAGCTAGGAACCTCCGGAGCCCGAGCATCGACGTGTATTCACATCCATGGACGCCGGCCATTAACGAGACGGTCGGACCGCGATCTGGATCTCCGTAGATATGGAAAGGAACATCCGTGCCGACGAGGCCATCGGCCCCGTCGACACGGATGTTCAAAACCTGCGCCATTTCTTTACAGCGAACTAATTGGTGAGCGTCCAGAATTCAGGCGTGAAGTTCAGTATCGGACTCTGCGTCACACCCTTCAGCTTGGCGCTGATCTCCGAGATCTGGAAGTCCGGGTTGGCCTGCCACACATCGGGGAGTTGCTTGGCAAGGTAGTTCTCGTACTTGTAGAGAACCGCAGTACCCGAGATAATGGTCGTCGCCTTGATGTTTGCGTCGTTGGTCGCGTCCGTGTAATTGCCACCGTTCATACCAACTCCAGTTAAGAAGATTGACTCACCAGTTGGGTAGTAATCAGGACCATACGACCAGCCCTGACCCCAGTTCTCGAACTGCCAGGTGCACGTTGGTCCGACCGGGCACGCCACCATATTGGAGAGAATCGTGTCGAACGGAGCCGTCGTCAGGTTCAGTTGAATGCCGTCCAAGGCGAGATTCGTCTTGAGTTGCTCCATCTCCACCGAAACGTAGGTCAAACCCGAGATGTACTGCAGGTTAAAGATCATCTGTCGACCCTTGGGGATACCCGCTCCACACTCGGTAGCACCGGTTCCTGGCTTGGCGCAGGTCGAGATACCACCTGGCTTCACACTCCAGCCGTGACTCTTCAAGAGCTTTGCGGAATTTGATGGGCTGAACGGATACGGGTTGTTGGCCTCTTGTGGGGACGCGAAGGTATTAGCCGGCTTGATGGGGACCGGCCCATACGTCGGATAGCCGTAGCCGTAGAGGGCCTTCTTGACGTTCTGTGGCTGGTTGACCATCTCCTGGAAGGCCTGACGGAAATACAGTTGCCTAAAGATCGGTCCAACGGTTGGGTTGTTGAAGTTCTCCGAGAAGTAGTTGATGCCCCAGCCAATCCATGGTGACGACGTGTATCCCTGGGACTGCAGAAGCGAGATCTGGGCTGCGTCTTGCGGTGGGACGTAGCCGTACGTGACCGCGCCCGCACGAAGTGAGTTGAACTCTGCGGTGTCCGTCGTGAACGGCTCCAAGATCAGCTTGGCGTATTGGGCCTTCACTGCACCGGAGTACTTCGCATTCGGAACGAACGCGGTGTAACCGGTCGTCTGATAGGACTGCAATTTGAACGGACCATCGACGATCTGCCACAGCGGGTTCGTCGCGTAGGCGGTCGGAATCTTCGCCTGAGCGGTTAGGTAGTTGAAAACCGCTTTGGCCCCAGCGGTAGTGCTGTCGTAGTTGCCGATCTTCCCAGTTGTTGATTGCTTGTCCCACGCATGCTGGGGAAGAGGGGTGATCTGGCTCAGTTCGTTGTAGAGGAACCAGTTCGAGGAGTAGGCCTTATCTAACGTGAAGACGACCGTTGACGGGTTAGGAGCCGACATGGCCGTTACGTTGTCGGGGAAATAACCTACCGCGTAAATCGGCCAGATGCTTTTCTCGGCCTTCAACATGTTCATAAAGAAAATAATGTCGTTTGCGGTGACGGGCTTCCCGTCTGACCAGTTGTACTTCTTGAGCTTGATGGTCACGGTCTTACCGCCGTTTGAGTACACCGGGGGAAGCGCCAGCGAAAGCGACTCGTTGAAGGATGGCTTAAGTCCTTGACCGAACCAGTAGAGCGGTCGGAACATCATCTGTTGGAACTGGTAGAGGTTGACGTTGCTGTAGACCGCCGCTCCCATTATTGGGAAGATGTAGTTCGGCGTAACTGAAGCCGGAAGAGCAAAGGTGACCGTTGCGCTCTTGTTCACGGTCGACGCGGAGGCACTTGTGGCAAGCACTCCCGAACCGAGGCTGACCAGGCCCGCGGATGACGCAAGCGCTAAAGCTAACCCACTTATCCGAAAGTTCTTGCCGCGCGAATTTTTCATTTACCAACCCCCCAATTATTGTCTGGCACCACCAACGCCAGGACGATGGTAGCCGAATTAACTAGCTCACGTAGCATCAACATGAACGCCACCGAAAATATTGTCGGCGAGCTCAAGTCGAAAGTCCTCTTGGAACAAGACACCTGTCGAAGGACAACACTGCCCGACATTCCAGGCAAATATGCCTTCGCTACTCAGCAGTACCTGATGAACTCGTGCGAGCTGGACCCCTGGAAATTTCCACGCCCACGGGCTCCAAAGGAAAGTGGCAGGCGGCCCAATGCTGTGGTCCAAACGAACGAAGCTCCGGCTCTTGCTCAGCGCAGAGGTCGGTCTTTCGGTCACAGCGAGTGCGGAATCGACACCCTGACGGAGGATTGATAGCACTCGGCAGTTCCCCCTTGACCGGACTGCCGGTCTTGGTTCGTTCCAGTTCAGGCGATGGCAGCGGAATTGCCTCGATCAAGCTGGCCGTATAGGGGTGCACGGGGTGTTCGTAGATAATGGCGCTCGGACCGGTCTCGACAATCTTTCCGAGGTACATGACTCCGATCGTGTCAGCGAGGTACTTCACCACCGCGAGGTCATGCGAGATCACAATGTAGGTGAGACCGTGTTCCTCTTGCAGACGCTTCATCAAGTTCAGAATCTGCGAACGAATTGACACGTCGAGAGCGCTAACCGGTTCGTCGGCGACGACAAGCCTGGGATTCAGTGCGAGCGCTCGAGCGAGACCGATGCGCTGACGCTGACCACCAGAGAACTCGTGTGCGTAGCGATCAACCGCGTCGGACGCCAGGCCAACGTCGGCGAGCAAGCCTTGGATTACCTCTTCTTGATCCTTGCGACTGCCAATGCCCTGAATGGCGAGCGGCTCACGCAGGATCCGGCCGACTCGCATACGGGGGTCGAGTGAGGCGTACGGATCTTGGAACATCAGTTGAAAGTCCTTGCGCTTGGCCCGAAGCGACTTGCGATCCAACTTCGTGATGTCCTCTCCGTCCAGTTCAATCGACCCCGAATCAGGCGCTTCGAGTGCTGTGACGAGACGCCCCACCGTGGTCTTTCCACAGCCCGACTCACCGACGAGACCAAAAGTCTCACCCTTCTTCACGCTGAAGGAGACGCCGGAGACCGCATGCACGCTCGCCCCGTTCCGACGAAAGATCGAGCCCTGAGTAACGGGGAATTCCTTCACGAGATTCGTCACTCGCAGCAGCATCGGGGGCTCGCTCTCTTGCGCGACCCCTCCCGCTTGACGCGATAGAGAGAGATTGAGTGGTCCATCAATTGGATGCCAACAAGCAAAGCCGTGTTCGTCCGACTCGGCGATGAATGGTGGCTCTTCAGCGCGACACTGATCCGTAGCCCGATCACAGCGGGGCGCAAACCTGCAGCCAACGGGAGGGTTCGTCAGGTCCGGCGGCAGACCGGGGATGCTGTGCAAACGGTACTTGTTGTCCTGCTCAAGACGTGGGATCGAGGCGAGCAAGGCTTGTGAATAGGGATGGCGCATCTCATCAAAGAGAGCATCGATCGAGCTCGCCTCAACGACCTTGCCCGCGTACATCACCATCACGCGATCCGCGCGGCCGGCGATTACGCCCATATCGTGGGTAATGAGGAGCACCGACATGTTGAGGCGCTCTTTCAAGTTGTCAAGGAGCTCAAGAATCTGTGCCTGAATCGTGACGTCCAGAGCAGTCGTCGGTTCGTCGGCAATCAACAATTTGGGCTCGCAAGCCAGGGCCATGGCGATCATCACCCGCTGGCGCATTCCGCCGGAAAGCTGGTGAGGGTAGTCCCCGAGACGCTCCTTCGGACGGGGCAGACCGACCAGTCCTAGAACTTCGGCAGCGCGGTCAAGCGCCTCACGGTGACTGGCTCCACGATGGATGCGCACCGGCTCCGCCACCTGCGCTCCAATGGTCTTGGTGGGGTTCAACGAGGTCATCGGATCCTGGAAGATCATTGCAATCTCGTTGCCCCGGATCTTGTGCATCTCGTTGTAGTCAAGCGGCGCGAGGTCGCGGCCCATGAACTCGATGCTGCCGGCGGATATGTGGCCACCGGGCGGCAACAATTGCATGATTGACAGCCCCGTCATCGACTTGCCGCAGCCAGACTCGCCCACGATGCCGAGCGTCTCACCGGCCTCGATGTGGAGGCTCACTCCATCGACGGGAGTAACCGCAGAGTCACGCATGTCAATTCGGACCGCGAGATCCTTGACGTCGAGTATGCGACTCATGGACTCTCCCCTTCCCCAAGGCCATTCGATAACAACATCAATGCCGCCACTTCACCATGGCACGTTACTCCAACGTGGAATATTCGACCGATGTTCTAGAGGGACACGAGCCACCCTGCGAGGTGACTTCAAACCAACTGCGAAAATCCTCACTCAGAACGCGAAGGGCTTGACTATCATCACTTTGAACCCCGGTAGTCAACGCTCCAAAGTTCATGATCGCTATACCGGTCGAGGGATCGACCAGAGAGATTGGGACAGATATGCGCATCTTTGACTCGAACTGGATGCAAGTTGAGAAATACCTTCAACACGACGATCGGATCGTCCTGCCGATCGGTTCGACCGAGCAACACGGATTTCTCTCGCTGGGAACTGATGCCATCCTCGCCGAGCGTGTCTCAGTCGAAGCGGCCGCCCCACTCGGTGTCCCCGTCCTGCCCGTCCTGCCCTTTGGGATGGCCCCCTACTTCGCCTCCTACCCCGGATCAATGAGCCTTCGATTCAGTACGTACATCGAGGTCGTGCGCGACCTGCTCGATTGCCTCGAACACCAAGGTTTTCGCCGAATCGCGATGATCAATGGCCACGGCGGCAACTCACCGGTCGCCGGACTGATCAGAGAGTGGACCTGCCAACTTCGCAAGGAAGCGGTCCAAGTCCTCTTTCACAGTTGGTACAGCGGACCGAAGACTGTCGTCGCTGCCAATGAGTTCGATCACGACCAGATGCACGGATCGTGGGTTGAGAACTTCGCCTGGACCCGACTCGCTGACGTCGTGATGCCAGCACCCAAGCCAATCGTTCCCCTAGCGATAGTGATGAACCTCGGTCCTGATGCAATTCGTGAGGCCGCTCCAGACGGCAGTTTGGGCGGCGCCTACGAGTACCCCGATGAAGCGATGCAGAAGGTCTGGGCCGCCGGAGTGGCTGAAGTCCGTGAAGTCATCGAGTCGGGTTGGGTGAAGTAGTGGGTCAACTCGACAACTCTTCACTGGCCGACAAAGTCGCCATCGTCACTGGAACCGCGCAGGGCATCGGCAAGGCGATCGCCGAGATGCTGACCAGCGAAGGTGCCGAGGTGCACGGCATTGACAAGGACACCGTAGACGTCACCGACTCCAAAGCCGTCAATGCCTTCGTGACCAGCATCGGCGGCGCCGACATTCTGGTGAACAGCGCCGGCGGCGTGCGCGGGCAGGTTGGCCATCCTCTCGAGGAGATCACCGATGGGCAGTGGCGCGAGGTGGTCGATGTCAACCTCACCGGCACCTTCATATGTGTTCGAGCCGTCGTTCCGAGAATGAAGGAGCGTGGATGGGGACGGATCGTCAACATCTCCTCCGGCGCAGGAAAGAGCGTCAGTCTCACCGGCATCCAGGCTTACGCCAGTGCCAAGGCGGCACAGATCGGCTTCACCCGTCAGATGGCACATGAACTCGGACGCTTCGACATAACCGTCAACTGCATTGCGCCGGGATTCGTGCTCTCCAACCCGACTTCTATCGCCCAGTGGGAAGGCTACAGCGAAGAGGTTCAGAAGAAGATTCTCGACGCGATACCGACCGGTCGTCTTGGAAAGGGAGAGGATATCGCCAATGGCGTCAGGTTCTTCGTCTCCCCCGACTCTTCTTGGGTCACCGGCCAGACACTGTCGGTCGACGGTGGGCATGCCCTCTATTAATGAGAACGATGATTGCCAGCTCGCTCTGCTCGCGAGTAACGTGGCGATTCTGAGCACCTCCCAAAACGTCTCAACCAAGATTGCAGCTACCCCGGAGTAGCGAATGGGGGATCTCTTGAAGTGTGAAGTCGTCGTCGATTGAACTGGGTGCCGACGGGCACACAGTTGTGAGGAACATTATATGTCTAACGCCAGCCGTGACGAAGAACTCGAAGCGCTGAGCAATGAGTTCTTCGAGGCACAAAACACGATCGATCCTCTGTCTGCGACACTGCTCGGCATCTCGGGTTACGACGCGCTACTTCCCGACCCCAGTAGGAGAGGTGCGCAAGAAGGTGCCGCACGGCTTCTTGCCATCGAAGAACGACTCGCAGATCTCGACATTGAGGCGCTATCCGAGCCCGATCAAGTCAACGCAGCAGTCTTGCGTCGTCTCGCATGGGGGGCCCGCACCGATCTCGAAGAGGGCATCTGGGAGGCAGACGCGACTTCCGAAGGCTACTCCTCACCGCACGCCATGGTCTTCATGTGTGTCCCCGCGGCCGTCGTCAACAACGATGAAGCCGCCGAGGCATATCTCACCCGTCTTTCAGGACTCGGTCACTTCTTCGACACCATAACCAATCGTTACGCAGTTGCCAAGAACGAGGGGCGTCACTCAACGATCGTTGGCATCATGAGAGCACTCGACCAACTACGTGGACACCTCGAGCTCCCAATAGAGGACGACACGCTTGCCCATCCAGAGATTGGGCCGGGAATAGATCGCCGTGCTTTTGTCGAAAGGACACGGTCACTCGTCACCCAAACGGTTCGCCCGGCGATAGAGCGACTCTGCGATTTTTTGGCCGTTGAGATGTTGCCGGTTGCGCGTGACGACGACCACGTCGGCATTCGCTTTGCCCCTGGGGGCGAAGAGTCCTACAAGAAGGCGGTGCGTCGTCACACGACGACCGAGCTCACTCCGGAGGAGATCCATCAGATTGGCCTCAACCGCATTGCCGCGCTGCAGCCGGAGTGGGTGCAAATCGGTGGACGAGTGCTAGGAGAGACCCACGTCCCATCGATCCTCCGGCGACTTCGCGAAGATCCCTCCCTGCGCTTTAGAACCTCGGAAGAGATCGTGAAGGTCGTCCAAGATGCACTGGATCGAGCAGAGTCCGCACGCAACGAGTGGTTCCCGCCGTACGAAATTGCCACATGCGTCATCGAAGAGATCCATCCCGTCGAAGCCAAGAGTGCGGCGCTGGCGTTCTATCGGCCACCAGCGGAAGACGGCAGCCGACCCGGCGCCCACTGCGTGTTGACGCTCAATCCCTCAGAGCGATTCACCTACGAGTACGAGGCACTTGCTTTCCACGAGAGCACGCCTGGCCACCATCTTCAGATCGCCACCGCACAGACCCTCACGGATCTTCCGCTGTACCGACGTTTCCTAGACGCCCAGGTCTGCGGCTTCGTCGAAGGCTGGGGCCTCTACAGCGAGCGACTGGCTGATGAGATGGGTCTCTACAGCTCGGACTTGGCGCGACTCGGCATGCTCTCCTTTGATGCGCTGCGAGCGTGTCGCCTCGTCGTTGACACCGGAATGCATCACTATGGTTGGTCCCGCCAACAGGCCATCGACTACATGTGGGACAACACCGCGACCACTGCTTCCAACGTCGCCAATGAGATCGACCGTTATATCGGCTGGCCAGGGCAGGCCCTCGCCTACATGATCGGACGAAGAGAGATCGAACGACTCCGCAAAGTCGCTTCCGAACAGCTCGGCGACGCCTTCGACATCCGAGACTTTCACGGCACCGTGCTCGGAAATGGCGCGGTTCCCCTCGACGTGCTCGATTCACTCGTCACGAAATGGATCGCTCGTCGGGGCGCGTAGCTGGATACGGCATCGAGAAATCTGTACCATTGCCTAATCAACGAGATGGGGTGTCGATGCGCGTCGTTATCAATGACAATGAACTGAACGTCGAAGTGCTCGGCGAAGAGGGCGCACCGGTGCTGATCGCCCATCATGGAGGCGGCGGTATTGGCTCGCTCGGCGAACCAAAGGCGACGTTCGGACCGTTGTCGGACAAGTTCCAGGTGGTCGTCTTTGACGCGCGCGGCTGTGGATTGAGCGAGGGGAAGCCACCGTTCTCCCACGCCCAATGGGCGGCCGACGTCGACGGGCTTCGCGAGTGGATAGGCGCCGATCAGATCGTCATCGCCGGCGGCTCGTACGGTGGTTTGATCGCGATGGAGTACGCCCTCGCCTACCCCGAACACACTCGGGCGATGATCCTTCGCGACACCGCTGCGGACAGGTCCTTCTTGGATCGTGCATTCGAGAACGCACGCACACAGACCCGCATCGAGATCAACTGGGATAACTTCAACCGGTACTGGCGTGGCCAAATCACCGACGACGAGGATCTGAAGGAACGATGGGCCGAGATAATCCCGCTCTACGACTTCGAATACGACCCGGTGAAGTCGAAGAAGAGCGTGGACGCCGGCCTCTACCGCTACGAGGCCCACAACTGGTGCTTCGAGCACAACCTGCCCAACTACGACCTGCGCCCACAGTTGCCGACGGTCACTTGTCCGACGCTCGTCACCGTCGGACGCACGGACTGGGTGACTACCGTGGCTGCAGCAGAGACAATAGCGTCGCTGATTCCAAAGGCGAAATTGGTCATTTTCGAAAAGTCCGGCCACTCACCGCAGATCGAAGAGTTCGACCTCTTCCAGAAAGTGATGCGCGACTTCCTCGCCACACTTTAGAAGTAGCCATCGTTCCTGATCCGCAGTCCGGGACACTCAGCCAAGGGGCCCCGCCATCTCGTCAGTGCGCGAGACTTTCGAGATCCGCTCTATTGGGAGTCGGATCGGCCATCCACAACTCAGCCCGTCAAGACGCACGGTAGACCAACGTCGATCCTTGTAGCAATTTGCTCGTTGGGCCACTCGAAAGAGTGGCACGCACGTCATGAAGATGCGATAGGGCGTAAGTGTCACTAGTCAACCCATCCAGCGATTTCTATCTGAAGAAGCCCTCAAATCCTCCAAGCCGAGCAACCTCCCCTCGATGCGAGGTCAGGGCAGCCTGGGCGAGCAATCTTGCTTTACACCAAATTGGTAGAGGACCCACTGCTCGCATTGCGCCGAATTGTTCAAGTCACCAGCAATCGCCGTCGGCGCGAGGTCACTTGATCCTTCGCGTCATTGGCTTGACTCACTACAACGGCCACCGCTCTGGAGCGACTCTGGGCCTATCCAAAGGTGAAGTCGTACGCCTGGATTCCCGGAGTGAATTGAAGGGTCAATACTCCCGCCGCGTCAGATTTTTGATGAAGCAGCGTGTAGAGACGGGGGAACCCCGAAACCCGGATACTGGTGACGAATCTTCCATTTAGGAACACTCGAACAGTTCCCGTGCCGCCAAGCACCAAATAGATCTTGTTCGCCTGGAAGTTCAAGGTGAGTTCCGCCCCGGCAATTGCGGTGATCTCTTGACTCTTCGCGAGCCAAGTTCCAGAAAGCCCGTATTCCCCTACCGGAATCCGCAATGGGAATCTGTAGTTCGCACTCGCGTTCTCCCTCAACGCGCCACCATCAAAATACCGTGATGCATCATAACCAAGGTACGTCTCGGGACTGATCTGTTGGCTCGGCGTGAGATCGGGCACATTGGTCGCAGGAGGAAGTTTCTGGATCGGATTAGCTGCATTCAACAACTGACGAACCAGCAATTCACCCTGAGCGTAATCGCCTTCGCCGTACGTAACGTGACGGATTACCCCGTTGGCTCCGATCAAGTATTCACCGGGCCAGTATTCGTTGCTATAGGCCAACCACGTTGCCAGACGATTGTCCACCGCAATCGGATAGTTCACACCGAGGCTCTTCGCACCGGCGCGTATGTTACCCAGCACGTGTTCGAAAGCAAACTCCGGTGCCTGCACGCCAATGACGTCGAACCCGTACTTGTGATATCGGGCGTACCACGCTTCAACGTGGGGAAGGGTGCGCTGACAGTTGATGCACGAGTACGTCCAAAAATCAACGAGAACCACATGGCCACGAAGACGCGCAAGGGTCAATGGACGGTCTCCGGGCGTGTTGAGCCAGTTGGTGATTCCCGTGAATTCGGGCGCAACACCGCATTCTTGCAAGGAAGGAATCAACGCTTTAGCTGCCAATAGTTCACAAGCTACGAGCGAGCCATCCTTGTTGGGTTGGTTACTGAGGCTTCGCAACTCGCGAGCGGTGAACGAGTTCCCTTCAACGTGTTGTTGCAGTGTCGCGGTGTAGCTCGGGATCCAACGCTGGATTGCGCTGGTGGCATTCTGAGCGATAGCAAGGGCCATGAGTACGAGAAGAACCCCGCCGACGGGTCGGAGGTTACGTGCCCGCCGTGAAAGACGGCGGTTCTTCTCAATCAATCGATCACCTGCCAAAGCAACCATGAACAAGGGGAATGCCGCACCCGATCCAAAGGAGAAACTCAACAGTATTATGTAAAACGTTGTGTGATGAGCGGCCCCAAGAACCGACACGGCGGAAAGAACTGGTCCGGCGCATGGGACAAAGACCATCCCCAGTCCCAGGCCCAGAACAAAGCCAGATCTGGTGCCGCGAGGGGAACGACCAGCCAGGCGAGCAAAGGGCCGCTCCAGCAGTGACTCAATTTGCGGAAATAACAGGCCAATGCCAAAAAGTATCAGCAGGGCTATCCCAATGTTTCGCAGTAGATTCTGCGGCAGTCCAAGACTGCTCAATATCACGGACCCGAGTGCAGTGATAAGACTGAAACTCACAACCAGCCCAGCGGCCACCGATGCTGATCGACGCCGTCGTGCTCGCAATGAATGCTCGACGTTCGCAAACGGAGTAGTCCAGCCCACCAGCACTACGGGAAGAACCGGAAGGATGCACGGAGAGATACCGGCAATGACACCTGCTACAAATCCAACGAAAAGTAGCCCAATCATTGTTCTGCTTTCCCGCGTGCGTTAAGTTCTGGAGGAGTGGAGCGAGCCCATTCCGCATATTCGTGGTCTGGGTTCAATTGCCGATTACCTTATGGGCCAAGGTACTAGAACTGATCGCAGAGCGGTCAACAACCTAGGGTCCGCAAAGTAGCGCAAATCCCAAAAGAAGCAGCGGGGATTGCAGGTAACCCTCGACGGGTACTTATCGCCAAAGTTTGATCATCTAAAGATCCGAGCGCGAATTCTCCAGATATCCCATTATGACCCACGCCCTCGAAGCCACGAGCGACGATCGGGATGACCCTCCACTACCGCACCGGTCGTGACGCGAAATAGCCCAACGTCAATCTTCGGGGCCAACTACTCGGTGAGCCCTCGACAGAGGAGAACGACCGTGATGAAAGTGCGATAGAACTCGAGTGGATTGGACTCGATAATCTCTGCACTGAGATCTCCAGTGCGAACAACACCGTTCACTCGTGTTGCAAGGTCGACATAGTCACTGCTTCGGAACTGAATCTTCAGCGTAGCCGGTAACTCTATCGCGACCTGCTTCGCCGTCGCGATTGACTTCGTAGCTAAGAAGGCCTGCTCGCCAATCAACTCTCGTGCCTGCTCGGGATGCATTGAGTTCGCAGAAAACCGAGTCACCGATTCCTTCACGATCGCCTGATGCACACCAGGACAGAACGGCTCTATCTCCATCGCCGTTGTTGCGTCACCGGTCACCAGCACGACTGGTACTCCGTAGGCCTGAGCGACGAGCGCGTTGATTCCCGCCTCACCCGCGACGATGCCGTTGATCGTCACTTCAGCGATGGCCGTTGGGAAGTAGGTATGCGAGAGCGTCGAGGCCTTGCTGCCCATCGAGCCATGGTACGAGACGAAGAAGACCGCATCAAACGTCCCGTCGAGGCCCTGCATCATGTACATCGGCTTGAAGCGACCAGAGAGGTAGCGAGCCGAACCCGCGAGCGCGTCCGGCTTGAGATTGGCCATCTTCGAGTGCGAGTCGTTCACCAAGAACTCCGTCGCGCCGGCTCGTATCGCGCCCTCAATTGCCGCATTGATCTCCTTGGTCAAGAGATCGGCGTAGTACTCGTAGTGGCCACCACCAATCAGCACCTGATCCCAGTCAACGACCCCAGCGGTGCCCTCCATGTCGGAAGAGATGAAGATTTTCATAGCGGAGTCCTTGGGAATACCTCGGGAACGGTGCTCGCGGTGGTCATCACATTGTACGTCGAACCCCGTTGACCAGCCGCCCCCCCGTGCTGTCCAACCGGGGTCAGGCAAAGCGTGCGGAGTTCTGCGGCATAGGCATCCGGGAGCGTCGCCGCCTCAGCGAGCATCAAGCGACAGGCCTGCGACGGAGCTTCACCACGTGCCAAAGCGTCGACGACCATTCGAGCGCCGGTAACCCTCATGCTCATCTCGCCACGTCCGGTGCAGGCCGCACCGCCGTAGCGCAGGTCGCAGTAGATGCCCGTACCAGGTAGCGCAGAGTCCCCAACGCGACCTGGATACTTCCATGGGTAGCCGCTGGTCGAAACGCCAACTACCATCTCACCACTCTCATCGAGTGCAATCACGTTGATGGTCCCCCACGGGCCATCGTGAGGACGGAAGCGCTTCACCAACTCAATCGCTGTCACGCGATAGCGGTCATCGCCCCGAGCGGCGACCGTCTTTTCCCCTTCTACGGACTCATCCGAGGGCGCGAGTGATTCTCGAAACAGTCGTTTGGCCTCATCGGTCAAGAGTTCCGCGCGCTCGAATCCCTGCTCTTCAGCGAAGAGCTCGGCGCCGCTACCAACCAACAGACAGTGCTGAGGAAGTCTTTCGAAGACTGCGCGCGCGATCGAGATCGGATGCGGAAAGCCGCGCACTGCTCCGACGGCACCGAAGGCCCGGCTCGATCCAATCATCACCGACGCGTCGAGTTCGACTTCGCCACGCGCGTTCGGTAGGCCGCCGGTGCCAACGTAGTGATCTTCAAGATTGTCTTCACAGAGTCGAAGTGCAGCCTCGACGGCATCGAGGGCGGAGCCACCATGACGCAATAGATCCATTCCTGCGGGCAGCCCAACCTCACTGCGCTCACTCCCGATAATGATCGGCCTGGTCGTCACTTCTCATCTCCTTCACGTCTTGGTCCTCCAAGACAGTCGAATACGGACTGAGCAACCTCTCTCAGGAAATTACTGGCTTCCTGCGCTCAACGCCCAGAAGTCTTTCGATCTCTGCGGCTACACGAAGGAGCACCATGTCGCTCCCCCGCAACGAGGAGAGCTGCAGGCCGATGGTTAGTCCCTGGTCGTTAACGCCGCACGGCAGCACAATCGCAGGAACACCGGTCAAGTTAAAGACACTTGTGAAGAGACCTTCAATTTCACCATCTGGAGTATCGATCGGTGGTGTCGTCTCCGGCGCCACATACGGAGCCGCGGGCGTCATCACAACGTCCACGTTGGCGTAGACCGCATCGGTGGCCGGCATCTGAAGAGCCCGTTTTGCCATCGCCGCATCGTAGGCCTCGCGAGTGATCTTCGATGCCGTCCGTAACAAGCGAAGCGTCTCTGGACCGTAGTGATCGGGATCGCGTTCGACCTGTGCACGATGGACCTGCCAGGCTTCGTACAAGATGATGTCGTCGTAGGTACCGCGCATCTCTACGAACGCACTCCCGTCAACTTCAATGATGTCGGCACCCATCCGGATACGCTCAACCGCATTAGCTAACGAGTGGCGAATCTCGGCCGTAATCACCGGATCGGTCAACTCACTCGTGACGATGCCAATACGAAGTCGACCTGGCCGTAGGACTGCCACTTCTTCGCCCGTCAATGCCGTGAAGACACGCTCGGTGATCGCGACATCCTTCGCGAGCAGCCCGACATGATCGAGGGATGGCGAGAGTGGCTGTACACCCGTCAGATCAAAGGTGTTGCAACTGGGCTTGAAGCCGACAATTCCGCAGTAGTGCGCCGGAATGCGAATTGAACCACCCGTATCAGTGCCAATCGCAACGTCGCACACACCGGCTCCGACCAGCGCCGCCGAGCCCCCGCTCGATCCCCCCGCAGTGCGCTGAAGATCAAAGGGGTTCCTCGTCTCTGGAACGTCTGGATGCAGAGCACCCGCGGCATACTCCAGCAGCGAGGTCGTCACGTACACGTCCGCCCCCGCCTCGCGAAGTGCCGCGATGATCGGGGCATCGACAGTGGCAACGGCGCCCGCCATGGCGTTCGGATTACCGCTTCCCCGCGCCACGCCCTTCACGTCGATGATGTCCTTCACCGCAATAGCGATTCCATGAAGTGGTCCATCCTCGCGTCGAAGTGGGGCCTGCAGCGTGTGTACGACGGCATTCAGTTGACGACCGAGTCTTTCGGTACGCTCGTAGGTTGCGAGCAAGTCAAGATTGGAGACTTCGCAAGTCCGCTCCCCTCGCTCTATCGCGCGAATCAACTCACCGGCGTAGGTGGTCAACGGACCCTTCAAATCGTGAAGCAGTTCATCGACCTCGGTCTTGCGCTTCCTCACCATCAAGTCCCGATAGATTCCGCTGTGCGACTTGGCACTCTTGCGGTTAAAGGTGACCAAACGGTCGAGTGAAGCTTCGAGGTCGTTCGGATCGAACCCGTCGAAGGCCTCTGGTCGCACTGGAGATTGCGCGAGCACCTCCGAAGCAATGGCCAGCATCAGTTGCCGATAGCGGGGATCGGCGAGCGAGTCGGCAATCGAGAGGTCCGAGACCGCACCCGCCCAGAGCATCGCGCCGTAGGCCTCTTTCCCCCACAGGTAACCCATGATGTTGTCGGTTGCCTCGGCATACGGCAGCGCTGCAACCAGTTCGGCAACTCTCGGGGTGATGACCGAAAGTCCTGGCTCGCCCACGCGGAACGTACCGATATTACCCTGCATGATTCGACCTGGAGCCATGACGTCAGCGCCGAAATTCACGAAACTGACAATGAGGTTTTCGCGACCGACTGCCCCAGCGAGAATGTCTGCGGTCAGCCCGTTTTGGAAGCTCACGACATAGCCTCCAGGAGCGACCCGTCCACGAAGAAGTTCCGCCACCTGCGCGGTGTGTTGAGTCTTCACCGAAACGGCGACGTGTTCGATCCGGTCGGGGAGCTGATCTGGAGTGATCGCCGTTGCTCGAACCGTGAAGTTCTCGACCGGTCCCTCAATGGTCAGGCCTTTGCTATTGATCGCCTCGACATGGTCAACGTCGGTGTCGCAAAGCACGACGTCGTGCCCGCTCCTGATCATGTGAGCTCCGATGGTGCCGCCAATTGCGCCGGCTCCGATAATCGTCAACTGCATCAACGCCCCCTACTCAAATAGATTCTGTGTGCGCAAGAATGTGGCTCCCATAATCTACTCACGGACAAATCTCGCAGGAGGCGTAGAAAGGGCCGAGCTCCGAAGAGAGGCACATAGTGAGATCAGGACCCGGGTAAGCAATCTCCCCTCTCGCACGACCTTCAATGCTGGCCAGCTTTTGACAATTACTCTCCACTTGCCAAGCGCTTAAGACAGTTAGTGGCGTATGCACCAATGAACAGGTCATAGAAGAGGGAATTGGTGCCAAGTACCCGAATTAGTGCATCGGAACTCTGACGACGCGACCTAAATATGCATTTCCTTTAGCAACGCCGGCCGTCACCGGCGGTGATGCCCGAACGCCGGCGGACTGAAACTCCAATACTGCAACCAAATACGGTCAACGGTGAACGTCAACGAACTGAGAAAGACCGCATGGCACGCACGAAGTCGCGGGTTTGAGTCCCCTCGCCTCCACCAATTTGGGGCCCTGAGCGCGCCCTCTTTTTGGGTCCGGCGCTTCCCCAAAAGTAATTTGTGAGCAATGGGTTTCAGCAACGCGTAAACGGCGCTTCTAGCAACGCAGTTGCGAAGGCAGTTGCTGAGCTCGTTTGACGGAATACGCCAATCGACTTTTCAACTTCCAGTCCCGGCCTCAAACCAAGCACTGGCTGTGACTTGGCTGGCGGCTTCAAGGAGCCGACGTCAACAATCTAATGGAGGTCTAAGTCGTGGGACGAGTCATTCGCGCACGATGTTCCGAGGCTCAGTTTGAAAACCTTGAACGTATCGCCAGCATACGATGGTTCTTCTCCGGCGTAAGTAGCCCCGAGACTCTTCGCCAATTTCATTGAGACTTCGTTACCAGGAAGTATCCTGATGACGGCAGTCTCGGCGCCCATCGTGTCAGCGGCGTAGCTGAGCGCCAATAGCGACGCTCGCCGGGCGACTCCTCGTCGACGAAACGGAGGGAACACGACGTACGA
This sequence comes from Acidimicrobiaceae bacterium, assembly GCA_003133665.1. Taxonomy (GTDB): domain Bacteria; phylum Actinomycetota; class Acidimicrobiia; order Acidimicrobiales; family RAAP-2; genus RAAP-2. The sequence goes on from PKYK01000063.1 coordinate 37,914, forward strand.
GAGGTTGACTTCGGAGTCACCAAGTGGTCGCACTTCAACTCCTCCGAGAAGGGTCCTCGAGTCGACGAATCGAATCCCCCAGTGACGATGGTTTCCCATCGTTCGCCACGATTCCATTCGTTCAGAAATGAAACACTGGACGTCCGATAGCTGTGCTGGACGCGCCAACTCGAACCACCGAACTTGCTCCTCATCTTGACCGGCCAGCCACTCCGTAGCGTCCTCTGCTGTCAGAGGCGCGAGAATCACAACGCCGTCAGTCAACGTATGATCGCTCATTGCCCGAGTCTACGTTCTGGCCGACAAATATCAATTTTGCTGATACAGATTCTTGATCTTACCTGAACCCCACCGACAGCAGAGTGGGCTTGACGACCAGACCCCTGATAGGGTCTACCGTCAGTCACGCATCAACCAACGAGCTCCCTGAACCCGATGACAGCCAACTGCTCACTTCTTAAGAAGACCATCGAGTCAAGCAATTCGGGGCAACACCATTCCCTACATGATCACGTAGTCATTCATCCAGTGCAAATTACAATCTTTGACACCAAACCATCCAACGGTGATTGACCTGCAGTTAGTGGGGTCCAGGTCGATTTGCATGTCAGGTCTAGCCCCCTCGAGGGACGTGCGCCGAACACTTCACCACATCTCTCGAGAAGAACCGAAACTTCTAAAAAGTACGTCCACCACTGCCAAGATCGGACCAACACTAACTAACCCGTAAATTGCGCAGGTCTTCGATTTCACGCAGGCTGACGCCCCACTGCGGAGGTCCCCTGGTCTGATCCGGCGCGCCTAGAAGTCCCGCTGCCTCATTGGAGCTAGGAGGAGATCGTGGAGCAGAGGCGGTGCAACGCCGGCGATTACGTGCGGTCACGCCTGAACGCCGGCGAACTGAAAGTCCAATATTCCAACTAAATACGGCCACCGGCGAACGTCAGCGAACTGAAGACGACCGCATCGCATGCAGGGAGTCAGGGGTCGCACGGAAACCAGTGCGTTATGTCTCGCCAGTTGTTCAGTCGGTCTTCGACAACAACGCCGAAAAGAACGGGGCGGACCAGTGCCCGAGGAGTTCGCCGTGACGTCGTAGCAGTACGAAAAAGAACAATTCCAATCCATGATCTCGGACTGACTCGTGCCCAACGAGATGTGCGCTAACTACCACCCATGGCCTTGAAACCGGCGCCGCCGAGGCTGACCACGATGGGCTCACCACCTTCAGGTCGATACCCAGGACCACCCGCCCACGCCGCACCTGACGTTGGTTCAACCCAGAGCCCGTGACGGGCCAACTCAATTGTCGACCGTCTGATCGCATCGTCATCGACCGTCCGCGCTTCGCCACCGGTCTCCTCGATTGCCTTCAGGATCTGAACGATCCTGCGGGGTGCACTGATTGCTATCCCGTCCGCAAGCGGCTTGCCGTCGCCATGGGTCAAGTCCCCCGTCAGTGGCGACCACCCTTTCGCTTGGACGGCGACCATCTTCGGAATTCGCGATGTTAGACCATGTTCAAAGAGATAGCGGAAGCCGCGGTACGCACCAAGGAAGAGACTCCCGTTGCCAACAGCCATCACGACCTCGGCGGGGGCGTCACCCAGTTGTTCCCAGACCTCGAATGCCCATGTCTGAGTGCCTTCCAGGAAAAATGGATTCTCCACGTGGCTGGCGTAGAACGTGCCTTGTTCCGAAGCCAATGACAAAGCAAGTTCCGTTGCAGCGGAGCGTGCACCTTCTACTGTTTTGACCTCCGCGCCATATGCCCGCGACTGGTGGAGCTTCTGGGCGGGTGCACTCGCTGGCGCGACGACGATGCAGGACAGCCCAATCCTCGCACAATGGGCGGCCATCGCGGCACCCGCATTCCCTGAACTATCGACGACGACTCTCTTCGCACCAAAACGGAGCGAGAGTGCGGCAAGCACCTGTGCTCCCCGATCCTTAAAGGAGCCGCTCGGCATGATGTAATCGCATTTTACGAATACCGAACCGCCCATCGGGAGAATAGGTGTTCTCGCTGAGCCCAAATAAGCGTCGTCAAGGCGACGGATATCGATGGCGATGGCTTCACGATACCGGGATAGTCCCACCCCCCTGCCTGACAGCGAAGAGGGAAATGCGGGGGGACTAAAGACGATATCGAGCACGCCATTGCAGTCACAGCAGATGCGGTTGAGAGCCACTTGGGACTGCTGTCGGTTTAGTT